>JADBYT010000006.1 GCA_020402865.1 Bacteroidota bacterium
GTTAAGCTGCTCAGAACGGATCTGACGGCCGTTGAGGTCGTAGATATTGAGCATGGCCACACCGGCATTTTCAACCACATTGAAGTTGATTACCGTTTGCTGGTTGAACGGATTGGGTACGTTCTGCTGCAGGTTACCCAGAGCAGGATTTACCGGAAGCTGATCCTGGAATGAACCCATGGGTACGGCATTGGTGCTGGCTTTGGTGAGTGCTGCCACCTGTGCTTCGAGGGTTTCGATGCGCTGCTGCTGGGTTTTGATGGTTTCCTGCTGTGCAGTGATGTTGTTTTGCTGCACTTTGATACCTTCCACCAGCAGCGGTGTGAGCGCGTTGTAGTTTACGGCATAAATTCCGTCGGTGCCCTGCACTACCGCTTCAGGAACAACCTGCTGCAGCTCCTGAGCAATGAAACCAATTTGCTGTGCACCCTGTTCGCCTTCTTTGGCTGTGGGGCTGTTGAAGGTGTAGCTGGTGCCACGCATTTTCATAATCCGTTCCATCGGGTTTTCAATGCTTTTCACATTGGTTTTGAGGTTCTGGTCAGAAAATGCCCAGAAACCTTCGGCACGCACACCACCGTTTACGTCGAGGAAGAAGTTGATGTTATTGCCGGCAGCAGGAGCCACGTTGGTTATACCGGCCGCAACAGGCGTGCTGGTATTAATACCCACACGGCCGTTGGCCAGAATGGTCATTACTTCGCGGCTGTTGCCGGCAACGCAGGGCCCGGGCTGGTTGTTGCGGAAATTAAATGTAAAACGCGACTCGGTACCCGTGGTGGCATTTACATTACCCGCATAGCTTAGATCCTGCCAGCTCAGTGCGGCATTTGAAGCATCTACCTGCACATTCACACCGGCCAACCCATTCTGGCTGCGGAAACCAATTACGCCGGTAGTCGGACAAACTGAACTTTCGAGCTCACCAATGGAAGCAAAAGACGCGGTGGCAGGTGATGTAAAGGCACCGTTGGTGAGAACCGAAATAGCGCGGATGCTGGCGCCGGGCAAAGCGGTGGGAGTGGCATCCACTACAAACGCTGCCGTACCCGGATCGGTATTAAAACCTACATAGCCACGCCAGTCGGCCACCATAATATCTTTCTGGAAGGTGGGCGTAGTGGTATTGGTATAGTCGGTAAGAATGCTGCGCAGATAAAATTTCTGGCGCGGCCTTACCTGTGTGGGTATGCTGGCATCATAGCCAAAACCCAGCACCAGATCTTTTGCGCCACTCGTATTATCAATGAGATTGAGATAAGCAGCCGATGCATTGCGGGTCATGGCCAAACCATACACGTTGTTAATCGGGAATGCGGCAGTGCCGGCTATTCCGAGGCCAATCCAATCGTTAAAGGCAAGAAAACTGCCAAACGTACCCGCTTCCACCTGCGAAATCTGGCCGTTGCGCACCTGAAGACGGGAGTTGGGTGTGGTGGTATTCAGTCCGAAAAATCCCTGATTGGGACCTGCTAAACCCACCAGCGTCATACGGGTTACGTTATTACTTTCGAACAATACATTCTGAGCATTGTTTGAACCCATGGCGGTTGCGGCAAAAAGGTTATTACCCCCCAGTGCCCACTGTGCTTCTGCCTGCTGCGAAAAAGCAAACATGGCCACTACCGAAGCAAAAAATGCCGTGTGGCGTACTTTGTTGTAGTTAATTTGTTTCATAATCCTGATTATTATGTGAAACATGAGGCGGCTCCTGAACCAACAGAAGCTGTTACACCCTACTGCATAACATCCCGTATTTGTTTAATGTTTTCTATTTAATTTGCAATAAATGCAAATTGCATAATTTTCATAGTACCGTAAAATACAGTATTTATCCCTATTTTAAAGCCAATGAAGATCTGTTAATATTTAAATACTTATAAAATAAAAATCTCCGCCGGAAAGCTTACCGGCGGAGATTTTGCTACCTGATTGCATTACTCGGTTACAATCATACGTTTGCTGTCGGCGGCTTTACCATCCACAATAAGTGCATAAATGTACATGCCGGGCGCCAGTTCGTTGGCGTTGATTACAAGCTGACCTGCACCACGCTGATTAAGCTGCTCAGCGCGGATCTGACGGCCGTTGAGGTCGTAGATGGTAAGCATGGCCACACCGGCATTTTGAGCTACCGTGTAGTTAATTACAGTTTGCTGATTGAACGGATTGGGTACGTTCTGCTGCAGGTTGCCCAGAGCAGGATTAACCGGAAGCGGTTCCTGAAAGCCTCCGGTGGGTGCAGTATTACCCTGCTGCGCGGCTAATTGTTTTTCGAGTTCGGCCACACGGTTGGTGAGGGTAACAATGGTATTTTGCTGCTCCTTGATGCCTTCAACCAGCAGCGGAGTGATGGAGTTGTAGTTTACAGCATACACGCCGTTGTTGCCTTGTACTACTGCTTCGGGAACCACCTGTTCAAGCTCTTGTGCAATGAAGCCAAGCTGTAATGTACCTTGTTGCCCTTCGGTATTGGAAGGTGCATTGAAAATATAGCTGGTACCTCGCATTTTCATAATGCGCTCAATGGGGCTTTCGATAGTTTGAACGTTTGTTTTGAAACGCTGATCCGAAAATGCAAAATAACCTTCGGCAAGTACACCACCAATTACTTCAAGATAGAAATTGGCACTACCTCCTACCGGAGGCACATTATAAATTCCGCTTGTATTAGGAATCCCCGGAGCTGTGTTAATACCAACCCGTCCATTAGCAAGAATAGTCATTACTTCGCGACTGTTTGCCGGGTTACACGGTCCGGGCTGGTTGTTGCGGAAATTAAAGTTCATTCGTACTTCATTGCCGGTAGTTGCACTTACATTACCCGAATAGTTTAAATCCTGCCACACTAATTCTGCTGTGCTGTTATTTACCTGAAGGTTTACACCGGACAGTCCATTTTGCCCTCTCATACCTACAACAAAATTAGTAGCGCATGAACTACTCACTAATTCACCTATTGACGCAAAAGAAGCAGTAGCGGGGGAGGTAAAACTTCCACTGGTTAATACAGAAATACCGCGAACCAATCCGGCAACTGCGGGCAGTACAGCAGGAGTTGCATCTACCGCAAAAGCAACTGCGCCCGGGTCATTTCCTACACCCACATAGCCATTCGGATTAATCACCATAATATCACGGTTTACCGGGGCTGATGTACCATTGGTGCGAATGCTTCTAATCCGTAAACGTTCTGAACTAAGCGTGGTTCCTTCATTACCAAAACCAATAATCATGTCTTTCACACTGCCGTTGTCCACCAGATTATAATATCCGGCAAATCCACCGCGCGACATTGCAAGACCATATACAGAAGTAATAGGAAATGCCGTTGTTCCGGCTACACCCATCCCAATCCATTCGTTACCGGCAGTAAACAACCCAAAACTACCCGTTTGCAACTGCGAAATCTGCCCGCCAAACACCTGCAGCCGCGAACTGGGCGCTGTAGTGCCCAAGCCCGTAAAACCATTGTCGAGAATAGTCATTAGCGCATTACTAGGGATACCGCTGTTAATTACAAATCGACCACCGGTTGCGAATGTGTTCAGGATATTGGCGGTACTGCTCACCCGCAGTTCACCAGCGGCATCAACCAATACTCTCGATCCTGCGGTAGTGGTTAAACTTGTTCCGAAAGCGGTACTTGTAACCCTTGAATTATCCAGCACCTCCAGCCGTGTGGCAGGGTTGCCAATTCCGATCCCGAAAAAGCCCTGATTTACACCGGTGGCTCCCACCAGCGTCATACGCGTTACGTTGTTGGTTTCGAAAAGCACATTTACGTTGTTGTTCGAACCCATAGCCTGAGGCGTCATAAGCGTATTGCCCCCAAGTTGCCATTGCGCCTGAGCCTGCTGCGAAAACGCAAACATTGCCACCACCGATGCAAAAAATGCGGTACGGCGTACTTTATTGTAATTTATTTGTTTCATAATCCTGATTATTATGTAAAACATCAGGCTGCTTCCGAACCGACGAAAGCTACTTAACCCACACGCATAACAACAGCATCATTCATCTTGTTGATTTAAGACTTTGCGAAAACTGCAAAACGCTACACAAATAAACCTTTCAAAATAATCAACACAACCAATCGCAACAAGCACTTGAAAGACTGTTGATAAAACAATTGATGTATATACACTATTGAAAAACAACGACCCGGCTTTATTCAAAGCCGGGCCTGTATTTAACCAAAACAAAAGGAAATTATCGCGGTGTCTGCACGTCTTCTGATGACTTGTCGTTGTTACCGGTACTTTCGGGTTTCTTGTTTAAATCGGCCGATGAATCCACCGCTTTGTGAATGAACGGGGTGAGCGACGGAGGCGACTGATCAGGTACGTGCAGCGTATCCATTTTTTCGCTGGTTGGATTTACAAAGCCGCGCAGCGGATCAATCTGATCGCCGAAGCGGAGATTGGATACATCTGGCTGGCTTTGGTTGAGATAGGTTTTTCGCTGAACACGAACGGGCAGTGCTGCCATAATACTTTCGGGCCGCACCGAGGGCGTATTATCTGCAATAGCGGGCGGTGAAGGTGTGTTTGTGTGCGAAGGCTGGGTGTATTTAGCGGCCGGTTTAGCCACTACCTCCTGCACGGCGGTATCGCTACGCGTAAGCAGCCAGGTGGCCAGCACAATGGCTCCTGTGGCACCAATAAGTGCCAGCACCGTATTCAGGCTGAACCGGAAACGGAAGCGGTTGTTTTTGGGCAGTTGGTTCAGCGAACGGTTCATGGCGTCCCAGTCGGCTCCGTCGTACGGAGTTTCATAGTCGCCCAGCCGTTCCTGCACTGCCCGGAAAAGCGGGTCATCGTGTAGTTGTCCGTTGTTCATCGGCAGATTTTCTGCTTAAATGCGTGAGTAATTTCTTGAGTTGAAACCGGGCCTTGGCCAGATTGGACTTTGAAGTCCCTTCGCTGATATTGAGCTGCTCGGCGATTTCCTTGTGCGAAAAATTTTCGAGCACATAGAGGTTAAACACCGTGCGGTAGGCCGGACTGAGCTGCTGAACTGCCTGAAGAATCTGTTCTTCGGAAAGCGCGGCAATCAAATCCTCCTCTTCCACCTCATCCGTATGATCGGGCACATCGCCGTCGCGCATGTGTACGGTTGACACGATGAGGTATTCATGCTTATTTCGGCGGAGGTGATCCACTGCGGTATTTACCACAATACGTCTCACCCAGCCTTCCAGCGATCCTCTGCCAGCAAAATTGCGGATGGTGGAAAACACTTTAATCATTCCATCCTGAAGCATATCGCGCGCCTGCTCACGATCTTTGGCATAACGCAGGCATACACCCAGCATTTTACCATAAAACCGCTTGTATAATGCCTCCTGACAGGATCTGTCCTGCCTGATGCAACCCGCGATCAGTTCATTTTCAGTCATACGTGCAGCTTGGCTCCGCCGGATTCTACGTGTAAAAGACGCTAAAAGGTACAACAGGTTGCCCCGGCCAACAGATAAAAATACGATTAAAAGGGGATAGACTTGAAAAGCCGGGGAGTTCAGAGCAGCCCCAGTTCAACCAGACAGGCGCCGGCGGCTTCCTGTTCGGCCCGCTTTTTCGATTGATGCTGGCTGCGGCCGTGTACTTTGCCATCGATGGTAATTTCGATCACAAACATGCGCTGCTGCCCGGTGCCGTTTTCCTCTACCAGATTGAAGCGAAGCTCTTTTTTGTTTTTCTGGCACCACTCAATGAGTTTACTCTTAAAATCGGTGTCCGTGCTTTCGATTTCATCAATATCGAGGTGGTGACGGATAATTTTTTCGTTGATGAAGCGGGCCGTGAAGGCATAACCCCGATCGAGGTAAATGGCCCCGATGAGGGCTTCAAACACATCGCCATTTATGGAATTGCTTCGGCCGGTAAGTCCGCTTTCGGCTTCGATGAATTTATCAAGTCCGAATTTTACGGCCAGTTTGCCCAACTGCTGCCGGCTCACAATGCGCGAGCGGAGTTTGGTAAGGAAGCCTTCGTCGCGGTAGGGGAATTTTTTGAAGAGGTAATCGGCAATTACGGCACTCAGTACGGCATCGCCCAAAAACTCAAGCCGTTCATAGCTTTCTTTCTGTTCATTGCGGTCGCGGGCCTGATTGGCGGCCGAACTATGCGTGAAGGCTTTACGAAATAGCGAGAGGTTGCGGGGATAAAATCCCAGCATATTGCGGAGGGAACGGCAGAACGCCTTATCATTTCCGCTTGTGAACAGAATGATTCTCAGTGCAGTAATCACTGGCGCAATTAAGCAGAATACTTCTTAAACACAGCTGCGGCATTATGGCCGCCGAAGCCGAATGTATTGCTGATTGCCGCACGAACCACACGCTGCTGGGCTTTGCCGAACGTCAGGTTCAGACGGGCATCGATTTCCGGATCAGGGGTGGAGTGATTGATGGTGGGGGGAACGATGTCGTTTTGTACCGCCAGCACCGTGGCGATTGCTTCAATTGCTCCGGCAGCACCAAGCAGGTGGCCGGTCATTGATTTGGTGGCGCTGATGTTCATGGCATAAGCCTGCTCACCGAATACTTTCTGAATGGCCTTGAGTTCGGCTACATCGCCCAATGGAGTAGAAGTACCGTGGGTGTTGATGTAGTCGATGTCTTCGGGCTGAAGTTCAGCATCTTCGAGGGCATTGCGCATTACAAGTGCAGCGCCGAGGCCTTCGGGATGCGGTGCAGTGATGTGGTGTGCATCGGCACTCAGGCCGCCGCCAACCACTTCGCAATAAATTTTGGCACCACGTGCAAGAGCGTGGTTCAATTCTTCAAGCACCAGTGAGCCACCACCTTCACCAAGTACAAAACCATCGCGGTCTTTGTCGTAAGGACGCGAAGCCGCTGCAGGATTGTCGTTGCGGGTGCTCATTGCCTGACAGGCGTTGAAACCACCCACTCCGGCTTCATTCACGGCCGACTCAGAGCCGCCGGTTACAATTACGTTGGCCTTACCCAGGCGAATGTAATTGAACGCATCAATAAGTGCATTGGTGGAAGAAGCACAGGCCGAAACCGTGGTAAAATTGGGGCCGTGAAAGCCGTAGCGCATGGAAATATGCCCGGCGCAAATATCGGCTATCATTTTCGGAATGAAGAACGGATTGAAACGCGGCGTACCATCGCCTTTGGCAAATGCAAAACACTCGTCCTGGAATGTCTCCAGTCCGCCAATGCCCGACCCCCAGATCACACCTACACGGGTGCGGTCAATGGTTTCGGCATTCACACCGGCGTCGCGCACGGCCTGATCGGCCGCGGCGATGCCATAATGTGAAAATGCATCAAGCTTGCGCGCTTCCTTGCGGTCGAAATACTCTTCCAGATTGAAGTTCTTCACTTCGCACGCAAACTGTGTTTTGAATTTCGATGCATCAAAACGGGTAATCGGGGCTGCGCCGCTTACTCCCGCCAGCAGATTTGTCCAATACTCCTGAACATTATTGCCCAGCGGTGTTACTGCGCCAAGGCCTGTTACAACAACCCGTTTTAACTGCATACGTTTACTTCAAAAGTTGAATCCAGTAGGATTACTTGGTAGCGTGTTCCTGAATGTAGGTAACAGCGTCACCCACAGTGGCGATTTTCTCAGCCTGATCGTCAGGAATAGCAATGTTGAACTCTTTTTCAAATTCCATGATGAGCTCAACGGTATCAAGCGAGTCAGCACCAAGATCGTTGGTAAAGCTGGCAGACTCGGTTACTTCGCTGGCTTCAACACCGAGTTTGTCAACAATGATGCTTTTCACTTTTTCAGCAATATCAGACATTGTATTAGGTTTTTGGTTATAGTTTGCGTGCAAAGATAGCCGGAGGGGACGAAAAACAAAACCTTTTTTGCCTTTCGGCTGATAATCAGCCTATTACTTATAGACAAAGCAAATCTCTTCCAGACTTTTACGCTTTAAATCGGGAACAAGGCAATTTTCGGCCACGTAACCAACCGGAATAAGCAGGAAAGGCCGCTCGTTTTCGGGCCTGTTGAGCAATGTGCTTAAAAAGTTCATCGGGCTTGGCGTGTGCGTAAGTGCCGACAGCCCGGCCTGATGAATAGCCGCAAGCAAAAACCCGCAGGCCAGTCCCACCGATTCATTTACATAATAATTGTTCTTTTTACGTCCGTTTACCTCTTCATACGCCCGCCTGAACACCACAATAAGCGCGGGTGCGGTTTCCAGAAAAGGCTTCTGCCAGTCGGTCCCGAGCGGCGCCAGATCATCGAGCCAGTCTTGCGGCATACGGCCGTTATAACTTTCATATTCTTCCTTTTCTGCCGCTTCGCGTATCCGGCGTTTCAGCTCGGCATTGGTAACAAGACAAAACGACCAGGGCTGTTTATGTGCGCCCGAAGGAGCGGTGGATGCCGTAAGGATAAGTTGTTCGAGCACCCCTTCCGGAATGGGATCGGGCAAAAATTCGCGCACCGTGCGGCGGCTGTCCATATAATGATAAAAACGGGCAGCACGCTCCTGCATTTCAGCAGGCAACAACCGGGGGCGCGAATAAGGAATGTGCGGATAATCAGACATTATAAAAATAACGGCAGGGTGAATAGCATGACCTGCACATCAGGCACAAGTTCGTAATTATCGGGAGAATTGAAAAAAGGGGAATCGGCAAGGGGTTAGCCGTGAGCGGGGCATTTTTTGCAGCGCTTCTTCTCTTTCCAGGCTTTGCAGCACTTTTTTTTCTTCTTCAGCTCAATGGCAAATTGCTGCCACGAACAGCCAAAACAGGCAGGCGTAGTGTTTTCGGGAGAAATAGCCGGACGAAGCAGTTGAGGATTCACGGTGCAAAGAACGGCCAGCCTGCCGGGAGCGACAATACCCAAAAGAGGGTAAATTGATCCCGGCAGACACTGCAATGCTAACTTTGCAAGCCACCGGGTACAACACTTGCCGTGTTTACCTGTTATTTAGATACTATGCCTGATACCCGTCTTGACCTCGATCTTGAACCCGTAAGCCACTGGTTGCCTGCACGGTGGAAGAAAATACTGATTACAGGGCCTTGCGGCGCCGAAAGCGAAGCACAGGTGCTTGAAACAGCCCGTGGTATTGCCGCACACGGACAAGCCTCATTATTCAGGGCGGGTGTGTGGAAACCGCGTACACGTCCGGGCGCATTTGAAGGCATGGGCGAAGCGGCGCTGGAATGGCTGAAAATGGTAAAAGCCGAAACCGGTTTGCCCGTAACCGTTGAGGTAGCTACGGCCGCACACACTGAGCTGGCGCTCAAAGCCGGCATTGATGTGTTGTGGATTGGTGCACGCACTACGGTTAATCCGTTTTCGGTACAGGAAATTGCGGATGCGCTGGCTGGCAGCAATGTGCCTGTACTGGTAAAAAATCCGGTTAATCCTGATCTCATGCTCTGGTTTGGCGCCCTCGAACGGCTTAACCGCGCCGGCATCCGCAAACTGGGCGCTATTCACCGTGGCTTCAGCACCGGCACCAAAACACAATACCGCAATGCCCCGCTCTGGGAAATGGCCATTGCCCTTCGCAGCGCCTGCCCTGCCCTGCCCCTGATTTGCGATCCCAGCCACATCAGCGGCCGCCGCGATCTGATTGAACCGGTGTCGCAGCAGGCACTTGATCTGGACATGGACGGACTGATGATTGAAACGCACCGCGACCCAGCTACTGCGCTCAGCGATGCCGCACAGCAACTCACGCCCACACTGTTGCAGCTGCTGCTTCAGAAATTAGTGGTGCGCGACAAAGGCTGCAGTGATGCCAATTTTGGTCATCAGCTCAACTCGCTGCGCACGGTAATCGACGATATTGATGCCGAAATGGTGCAGGCGCTTGCCCGGCGTATGCAGGTGGTGGAAGAAATTGGCAGCTACAAAAAAGAGCACGGCGTTACCATACTTCAAATCGAACGCTGGCTGCATATCCTGCAAACACGCACCGCACAGGGCGAAGCACTTGGCCTTGATAAAGATATTATTGCAGAACTCTGTCAGCTGCTTCACAAAGCATCCATTCGCAGACAAACGGAAGTGATGAACAGGGGGTGATATCTGACTAATACAAACTATACACAAATAATTTTTTTATACTTAGTAATTAAACAATAAAATAGTCGTATTCATACTTAATTGAATATTATCGGAAAAACGGTAGTATTGTAGAAAATAACCTACACAACTACCCACAATGGATTTCAAAGACCAGATCAAACAGATCGGCGAACGCGCCGTAAAACTCCGCGACCAGATTCTAACCGAAGAGGCAACCAAAAACGCATTGGTCATGCCAATGTTGCAGGCATTGGGCTACGACATATTCAATCCACTAGAAGTGGTTCCCGAATTTATTTCTGATGTAGGTCTTAAAAAGGGGGAGAAGATTGACTATGCAATAATGAAAGATAATCTTCCCGTGCTGCTCGTTGAATGCAAGCACTGGTCAAAAAACCTTGACCTGCACGATGGACAATTGCTCCGCTATTTCCACGTATCAAAATCACGTTTCGGTGTGCTTACCAACGGAATCGTTTATCGTTTCTATTCCGATCTGGTTGAGACAAATAAAATGGATGAAAAACCGTTTCTTGAATTTTCGGTAATTGATATTAAAGAGAATCAACTTGAAGAACTCAAGAAATTTCACAAATCCTATTTCGATATCGAAAACATTATCAGCGCAGCAAGTGAATTGAAATATATGAATGAGCTAAGAAGCCTCATTTCCGCCGAGTTTACCAATCCCGGCGAAAATTTTGTACGTCATTTTGCGAAACAGGTTTATCCCGGTATGATTACAGCAAAAGTACTTGATCAGTTTACTACACTTACCCGAAAATCAATGCAGATCTATATTTCGGACATTATTACTGAACGCCTCAAAACAGCTCTTTCCAATGAGAATGAAACGGTAAAATCAGAAACGATATCAACTGCTGAAATACCCGAACAAAAATCAAAAATTACAACCACCGAAGAAGAACTTGAGGCCTACCTGATTGTAAAATCTGTATTGCGACTGTTGATAAGCCCTAATCGCATTCATTACCGCGATGCACAATCGTACTTTTCGATTTTGCTGGATGATAACAACAGGAAACCGGTTTGCCGATTTTATCTCGAAGGTGAAAAGAAACAGATTTCATTCCTTGATGCGCAGAAAAAGGAAACGAAATACGAACTAAAATCACTGAACGATATTTATTCGTATTCCGAACAGCTTACTTCAGCAGCAGTCATGTACGACCAGACAAAAGAAGGTAATCAGGATCCCGAAAATACAGGGAACTGATTTCAATTCCCTTTCACCACCCGCTGCACACGCACCACATTACCGGTTTGCACACGCAGCAGATACACACCCGCAGGCAGCTGCGACGCATCAATGCTTACTGTTTGCAAACCTGTGTTTAGCTGCTGCAGCGGCGTAATAAGCACTGTGCGCCCCGCCAGATCGGTAAAAGAAATTTCTACCGGCGATGCCTGTGCAACATCAAGCTGCACATTGAGCAAGCCCGTAAACGGATTGGGATAAACCGTCACACTGCCCTGCGGTGTGGCGGTTTCGTTTACCGAAGTAAGGTTACAGCCATTCATATTGCCGGGCATATTGGCATCAAGAAACGCCAGACGCAAACGGATAAACTGCTTCAGCCTGTCAATCTCTTCCTGATACGATTGTGCAGGCGGATCCACTTCGGGCGCTCCGGTGGCCTGCCCCATGTGGCCCCAGTAATCGTAATGCCGCTGCTGCGCTTCGTTTACCAAAGCAGCTACCGAATCCATATAATTGAACAAATAGGTGGTATCTAATACAGTTTCGCGAAGTTCAAACCAGCGGCAGTGGAGCTGATTGGCGAAATTGGTGTCCTGCAACAAACGCACATACCACGCCGGCGAATTCACATCGGGCGAACAGTCGTTTACCAGATAAGACCAGCCGGAGCCATCAGTCATTTGCGAATTTACACAGCCCGGAATATTCTTCCACGCCCAGTCGAAATCCCAAACCGGGCCGGCTTTCATTTTACCGATGGTGCCGTTTGCATTATCTTTTTCCTTATAATAATAACAGCTTTTCTTGTGCCCGTCCACATTGCGAGAAAGTTCATTTACAATCCAGTAATCCATAAATGAGCGCACACTGATGTATTTGCGGTAGCCCACAGCCGTATCGGCAAAAGCCGCTCCGTAGAGTGCAGTTTCGTAATCGTTTACGAATGTCTGAATGTAAGTTTGCTGCTGGGGTACAAGGTCGGCCGGATCGGGATATACATACACCATGTGTACATCCATGTTCGGGTAGCCGATGGGCGAAAAACCAAGCTGCCAGGAATTGGCATTGTCCCAGTAATCTGTTTTCAGCATGTAACCGCCTGATACATCGGGCCAGGTGGTTTCGTTCGGATCGAGACGGGCAATATCCACGCGGTTTGCATCGCGTTTAATTGTTTCGCAAAGCAGATATACGCCCTGATATTCGCCGTTGAGCACCACTTCAACCAGCCTTGCGCGCGGGGCATAGTGGCCGGTTTTGTCAAACACATCAAACGCCAGCAAATTACGCATAAACGATTTGTCGTTGTAGTTGGCCAGCAGCGCCCAGTCGTTTTCCGAGGGCATTCCCAGCAACGGTACATTGAGTGAGTTGCCATTCACATCACGCGTTTCAATGCCGTAAGGTTTTTGCGGGAGAATGGCCGAATAGTTGCCACGAATATCAATTCCGATTTTCCCGTTATAATCGTTAAACGGATCGGTAAGGTAGTTGCGCACACTGGGACCGTTGTAGATAATTCCCATATCGGCCATAATTTTCGGGCCCTGCGGGATGGGCTGGTTGTTTGTGTTGAGTACAACAATAGGCAGATTGGAAGAAGAAAAACCCAAGTTGCTGGCCGGATTGTTGCCAAACGTGAGTGACCAGCTGATTACATTGCCCACATCACCGCCATATAAATCAGTGATGCGCAGTGTCCAGTTTCCGTTGCCGTTTTGTCCGTTGTTTATACGCCCCATGAAACCCTGCGGAACATAGCTGCCGGTAAACGGAGGCGAACCCAGCGTGATGCTGGTGGAGGCAGTTTCGTTAAAACAGGTATTGGTGAAATTATCGCCCGACCCGCCCTGCTCGCGTGAAAGCGTGATGGTAGTGCTATCAGGCGCAAGCAATTCAATGAGCAGATCACCGTCGTAGGTATGCGTGAGATTGATGCACACGGTTTCAAGACCAAATGCAGCCGTGTCAATGGTAGCCGGAGAAAGGCCTGACACGTTACAGTTAAATGAATTTACGGCCAGGTCATTAATTGCGCCGCCGGTGCCGTTGTAGGTTTGGGCACGAAGCGGAACTAAACAGCCAAGACAGAGAATGAACGCGAAAAGGTGTTTCATGAGCAGCTGAAGTTGTGGAAAGGGAGCTATGTAAAGATAAGATTATGCAAATGTGAATAGTTGTTTCGCATAATTTTTCTTATTTTCACTGCTACATCTCCCACTCTTTTATAAATCATTCTCTCATGAAACGCATATTACTTGCTATTGCTGTGCTTTTTGCTGCCGTTCAGGCCAATGCACAAAAACCATTTGCGGTAAAAAATCCGGGCGATGCACGTTCGTTCAATGAACACCAGCGGCAATACAATGCCTGGAAAGACAGCACCGATCTTCGATCAGCCAAACACTGGAAGGCACACGCCCGCTGGATGGCTGATGAGCAACTGCATCTCGGTGCTAATGGTGAGCCGGTTGATCCTTCAGGTTACATTGCCGCCGCTGTTGATCATTCGGCGCAGCAGCAGGCTATGCAGAATGCGCGTTTCAGCAGCACAGGCTGGTATCCGTTCGGACCCAATGCCGTGCCGCAAAACAACACGGGCTACATGGAAAACGGCATTGGCCGTATAAACTGCATTGCCTTTCATCCTAGCGCTGCCAACACCTACTTTGTGGGCGTGGCGCAGGGCGGTGTGTGGAAAACTACCGATAACGGTAATACATGGACGCCCCTCACCGACAACCTTCCGATTACACGCATCAGCGATATTGCCATTGACCCGGTGAACCCGAACACCATGTACATTTCGGTTGGCGATTATGCCTATATCGACTTCGGCAACCTTGTGTTCGGGCGAAAGCGCCACTCGCATTACGGCATTGGCGTGTATAAAACCACCGACGGCGGACTTACCTGGCAACCTACCGGACTTACGTACCAGCTTACAGATGGCGATGCTTCACTCATACGCAAAGTACTGGTGCATCCGTCAAACACCAATACATTGCTGGCCTGCGGTGTGAGCGGCATGTTTCGCAGCACCGACGGCGGCGCAACATGGAGCACGCAGCTCGACTCGCTGTTCTGGGATCTTGTGGCCGATCCTACACAGCCCAATGTAGTGTATGCCGCCACCGGCTGGCTCAGCTTTTCAAACATCGGCAATGCTGCCATCTATAAATCAACCGACTTCGGTGTAACCTGGACCATGCTTAACACCGGTATTCCGGCCACGGGCTCGGTACAGCGTATCAAGCTCGCCGTAGCGCCATCAGACAACAACCGCATTTACGCCCTCGCTGTTGATCAGTTTCGCGGCTACTACGGTATGTACAAATCATCCAATGCCGGAAACACGTGGACGTTTTTGCCACCCACGCTGAACATTCTCGAAGCCGGCGAAGGCTCCGGGCAGGGCGGACAAGGCACATACGATCTTGCGTTGCTTGTGCATCCTACCAATGCCAACACGGTGTACACAGGCGGTATCAATCTGTGGGGTTCGGTTGATGGTGCCGTTTCGTTTAACCCGATCAGCCACTGGACACTTTACTACGGCCCCACATTGCACGGCGATATTCATTTCCTCGAACGGCAACCCCTTACGGGAAATATTTTCTGCTGCAACGACGGTGGCATTTACCGCACCACAAATGTGCAGATCAGCACATGGAATGATGCCAACAATGGGGTGCCCTGGCCCACGCAATGGACAAACATCAGCAACGGCATGCAGGTTACTTCGTTTTACCGCCTCTCTGCACCAAGAAACGGACTCGTTAACGTGGTGGCCGGCGCGCAGGATAATGCCACTTTTTATTACGATGGTTCGGCATGGTCAACCGTTTATGGCGGCGATGGAATGGACAACCTGATGCACCCCACTTCGGCATCCACGTTTTTTGCCTCGTCGCAATACGGCTATTTTGACCTGACTTACGACGGACAAAATTTTGTGGGCATTCCGCTTACGCAGGGCGGCAATGGCGAATGGGTTACACCTATTACACAAAACGGGGCAGGAACCGTATATATCGGCTTCCGCGATGTAATGATGAGTACTGATTTCGGTAATTCGTGGACTCAAATCTCTAGCTTCCCGCAGCAGTTTTATACGCCCGAAATTTCGGCCATTGCAGCATCCAACAGCAATTCACAAACCGTAATTGCATCTACACGTGTACGCTACGAGTACAGTCTTCCGTCGGCGTTTTATATCACTACCAACAACGGTAACACATGGACCACAATTACCGGGCTACCCGATTCGCTTTATTGCACGGGACTTGAGTTTGACGAAAACAACAGCAGTATTGTGTATGCCTGCTTTGCCGGTTTCAGCGCCGGAAACAAAGTGTTTAAAAGCACAAACGGTGGCGCAAGCTGGACCAACATCAGCTACAACCTGCCTAATATTCCGGTAAACTGCATCAAATATATTCCTGCCAGCGGAGGCAAAATGATAATCGCCACTGATATTGGTGTTTATACCTTACAGCCCAATGCCACACAATGGCAAAACGAAAGCACCGGCCTGCCCAACGTAATTGCCAGCGATATTGATATTGATCCCAGCACCAACACCATTTACCTGAGCACATTCGGCCGTGGTATCTGGGCTGCGCCGCTCAGCGGATTTACATCCGTAACCACGGTTAGCATGGCTGCGCCCGAACTTTATCCCTCACTCAACAATGGTTTGTTTACCATTCAGCTTCCTGAATCGCTCGCCGGACAGGCGCTCACGCTTGATGTAATTGATGTGATGGGTCGAACAGTGAACACACAGCCGCTAACCGGCAGCAGCCGCCACGAGCTGAATCTTCTGCTTGCGCCCGGCCAGTATGTTGCCCGTATTTCGGGGAACAATTATGTGGGCGTGAAACAGTTTGTAGTACAGTAAACGTTACTACACAAAAAATGCCGGTCAGTACGTGCTGTCCGGCATTTATTATTTCAATGATTTTACATGCTATTCAGACTTCAGCACCTGCTGCGTCCAGATATTATTTCCGGCTGAAATGCGCAGGAAATACACGCCCCCGCTCATTCCGTCAGGCACGGTAAACTGATACATACTACCCGAAGAAACCGGAGCAAGCTGTGTGGCATATACCGTTTGTCCCAATGTATTGATGAGTTGGATTTGCACCGGCGCCGAAGGCGTGAGGCCCAATGTAAAGCCGAGCGACTGTGTAAACGGATTGGGGAATACATTGCCCGATAATGAAGTATAATCGGGCAAACCGGTGAGGTTACAATTTGGATTACCCGGCAAATTACCATCGAGCCATACGCCACGCTGCTGAATCCAGAGTTTAAGTTCGGCAATTTCCCCGGCATAATCGGCCGGAATAGGCGAAGGATTAGGCCATACATAAGTGCCAAGTATAGGCCATACCTGAAAATTGCGCTGCTGGCTTTCGTTCAGGTAAAGCGCCATCGAATCGCAGTAATTATATAGTCGTTGCTGACTGAGAATTGTTTGGCGGAGCTCCTGCCAGCGGCATTGCACTTTGTTTGCAAAAGCAGTATCCTGTACCAGACGCGCCCACCACGTAGGCACATCTTCACCGCCAGGACAAAGCACCGTAGTATTGTAAGCCCACCCGTTTATCTGATCGCCGCCACAATAGTCGGCGTTATGCCAGCTCAGGTCATAATCCCACACCGGGCCGATTACCAGCTTGCCTCCGTCTGAATCTTTTCGTTTATACAGAAACGTAGATAGCCGATAACCATCTACATTCTTGCTGAATTCATTGATGATGAAATAATCTACAAATGAATTCACATCAATATACTTTGCATAACCCGTGAGCGGATCGGCAAAGTTTGCACCGTCAAGCGCTGTTTCAAAACTATCCACGTAGCTTTGAATATAGGCTTGCTGCTGAGGCACAATATCATCGCCATTCGGATATACATACTGAATAAACACCGAGCCGCCCGTCGATCCCGGATAGCTGCTGGTCCAACCGGGCGAGTTTTGTCTGTCCACTTTAATGATATACCCACCGGTGAGTTCATCACCAGCGATATCAGTTACCTGAAGTTTGGCAATATCCACTCTGTCGTTGTCGCGTTTTACTTTTTCTATAAACAGGTAATTACCCATGTACTCGCCATTGAGCACAAGTTCCACGTGCTGCGTACGGGGTGCGTACCAGCCCATATCGCGTGCAAGCTGGTAGGAAAGTGCATTGTTCAGCAATGATTTATCGGCATAATTTGCCGCAAGAATCCAATCACTTTCTTTGGGCATACCAAACATCGACGAATCAATATCATTACCGTTTACATCCCAAAGTTCGATGCCGTATGATTTTTTGGGCATACCCTGCGAACTTGCCCCGCGCAATTCAATGCCAATTTTTCCATTGTAATGATTAAAAGGATCGGTGATGTAGTTACGCGCGGCTCCGTTCCAGATCACTCCCATATCGGCCATAATTTTAGGCTCATCTGAAATCGACAGGCTGTTTGTATTGATTACGATAATGGGTAAGTTGGAGGAAACAAATGGAATATAGGCGGCGGGATTGTTTCCGAACGTGATGCTCCAGCTTATGAGCGTGCCGTTATCAGCCGGATAGGTATCGGTAATGCGGAGCATCCAGGTACCGTTTCCGTTCTGGCCGTTGTTTACGCGGCCCATCTGCCCCATTGGTTTAAACGTGCCGGTAAAGGGCGCAGTGCCCTGCGTAATGGTTTGCGTGGTATTCTGATTGAAACAGGTGTTTGTGTAATTATCGTCTGAGCCGCCCTGACCTGCCACCAGCATGCCCGAAGTACCATCGGGCGCAACAATGTAAATTTCAAGGTCGGCATTCCAGGTATGCGTGAGGTCGATACACACGGTTTCGAGACCGAATGTGGAGGTATCAATTGTTGACGGTGAAAGCCCGCTCACGGTGAGCGGATAATCGGTGGTGGCGTAATCGTTTATGGTTTGATTAGGGCTGGCGGTAAAGGTTTGAGCCTTAACAAGGCTCGCCAGAATAATCAACAGCAGTGCAGCAATACATTTTGGTCTCATTGCGGCGTCTTGATTAGCAGTTGTGTATGAAGCGAGGTGTGTTCACCGTTTATACGGATGAAATAATTGCCTGGTGCAAGTGTGGCAAGATTAAGCGTAACTGAATTGGCACCGGCAAAAGCCTGAAGCGAAACCGGCTGTACTACTTCGCGGCCGGCAATATCGCATACGGTTATTTGCACACGGTCGGCAGCAGGCAGTGTGAATGTAGCCGTGGAAAAACCATTGGCCGGATTGGGATACAACAGCAGTGAGCCGGCGGATGATGAGCTGTTTACCGAAAGTGGATTGCAGCCCGCAACAGTACCCGGCAAATTATTATCCAGCCACAGCATGCGTTCATTGGTCCACCATTTCAGCGTATCCACTTCCTCCTGATAATTCTGGCCAATGTAATAGTTGGGCCACACGTACGAACCCATAATCGGCCACACGGTAAAATTCCAGCCCTGCGATTCATTCATATAAGCAGCCGTAGAATCAATCCAGTTGTTGAGATATGCCTGACTGAGCACTGTGCCGCGAAGTTCTTCCCAGCGGCAGCGCACCTGCTGCATAAAGATGGAATCCTGTGTCATACGTTCAAACCAGAACGGATTGAGCCAGTAATCGCCGCCGCATACATAGTTGAAGTTATATTGCCAGCCGGTGTAATCCTGTCCATTACAAAAATCCACGTTCCCATACGTAAGGTCGTAATCCCAGATGGGTGCCATTACCAGCTTCCCGCCTTTACTGTCGCGGTCTTTATAGATGTAGAAACTCTTGCGGTACGCATCAATACTTTTCGAAAGTTCCTGCACGATAAACGCATCCACGCATGAATTTATATCTGCGTATTTGCGATAACCCGTTTGCATATTCATAAATCCGGGGCCTATCAGCGCGGTTTCAAAACTATCCACATACGCGCGGATATAGGCTTCCTGCTGGGGTACAATGTCGGCGCCATCGGGATAATAGTAATTGATGTAAATAGAATCGCCGGCGGGCCAGGGCATGTAGTTTGAATTCCAGCCCGGATCGCTGCTGCCCGAATTTTTATCGAGTTTGAGAATGTATCCGCCGGTAAGCTGGTCGCCGCTGATGTCGGTAGGCTGCAGTTTTGAAATGTCTATCCGGTCGCCATCACGTTTCACTTTTTCCATGAGGATGTAAACGCCCAGGTACTCGCCGTTGATGATGAGTTCAACCGGTTTGCAGCGCGGCGCATACCAGCCCATCTGGTTAAAAATGTGAAACGTGAGCATACCGCGCATGAGCGTTTTATCAGTGTACTGCGCGCTTAGCACAAAATCTGCTTCTTTCGGAAAGCCGCAGAGTGCGCTGTCGATATCGTTTCCGTTTACATCGCGCAGCTCAATATCGTACGACTTTTTCGGGAAACCGCCCGAACTGGCTCCGCGTGTTTCAATGCCCACTTTTCCGTTGTAGTGGTTAAACGGATTATTCAGGTAATTGCGGTTACCATCGCCGTTCCAGATTACGCCCATATCAGCCATAATCTTTGGTTCGTCGGGGATGGCCTGTGAATTGGTGTTGATGACAAAAATGGGCAGGTTTGATTCGGTGATTGAAAAGAAGTTGGCGGGATTATTTCCGAATGTCATGCTCCAGCTGATGAGCGTGCCGTTGTCGGCCGGATACGTATCGGTGATGCGGAGTGTCCAGGTGCCATTTCCGTTCTGGCCATTGTTTACGCGGCCCATCTGCCCCATTGGTTTAAATGTGCCGGTAAATGGCGCCGTGCCTTGTGTAATGGATTGCACCGTGTACACATTGAAACAGGTGTTTGTGTAGTTGTCGTCTGATCCGCCCTGTCCCGCAACCAGCATGGCAGTAGTGCCATCGGGCGCAATGAGAAAAATGTCGAGATCGGCATTCCACGTATGCGTGAGGTCGATACATACGGTTTCAAGGCCGAACGTAAGTGTATCAATGGTTGCGGGCGAAAGTCCGCTCACGGTGAGCGGGTAATCGGTGGTGGCGAAATCGTTAATGGTTTGATTGAGTGTGACTGAAAACGTTTGAGCCCGTGTGCTGCCCGCCAGCGTGAGCAACGCCAGCAATGCAATCAGTTTTAGTTTCATTGCGGAGTATTGATTAGTAATGGTGTGTGAAGCGAGGTGTGTGTGCCGTTTATGCGGATGAAATAATTACCGGGTGCAAGTGCGGCGAGATTAAGCGTAACGGAATTGGATCCTTCAAAAGCCTGTAATACCTGCGGCTGCATTACTTCACGGCCGGCAATATCACACACGGTTATTTGCACACGATCAGCAGCAGGCAGGGTGAATGTGGCTGTGGAAAAGCCATTGGCCGGATTCGGATACACCAGCATCGAAGCCGCGGATGATGTGTTGTGTACTGAAAGCGGATTGCAGCCGGCGAGTGTACCGGGCATGTTGGCATCCATCCAGTTACGGCGTGCGGTAATCCACTGCTTGAGTTCATCCACTTCGCCCTGATAGGTTGCGGGCTGCGGCGAAGGATTGGGCCACACATATGTGCCAAGTATAGGCCATTGCTGGAAATTGCGCTGCTGCCCTTCATTGAGCCACGCGGCGGTAGTATCGCACCAGTTGTGCAGGTAGGTTTCGCTGAGTGTGGTGGTTTTGAGTTCTTCCCAGCGGCAGCGCACTTTGTCGCGAAACGCCGGATCCTGCATGAGCCGCGTCCACCAGAAAGGCACCTGCCAGTAATCGCCGCTGCACACCTGCCCGAACTGATAAGCCCAGCCTGTAGTATCGCTGCCGCTGCAATAGTCGGCATTGCCCCAGGCAATATCATAATCCCATGCCGGGCCGATAAACAATTTGTTCCCTGCCGTTATTTTCTCTTTGTAGAGATATGTACTCAGCCGGTAGCCATCCACATTGCGGCTTATTTCATTGAGCAGAAAATAATCCACAAACGAATTCACATCAATATACTTTGCATAACCCGTAAGCGGATCGGCAAAACTGGCGCCGTTCAGCGCAGTTTCAAAACTATCCACATACGCCTGAATGTAGGCTTCCTGCTGCGGCACAATTACATCATCGGCCGGATATTCGTACTGAAAGAAAATGGTTTGCCCGTTGGGCGCCACATCAGGCGCATAGTTTGATGTCCAGCCGCCGCCACCGTTACCGGTGCCTTTATCCACTTTAATAATATATCCCCCTGTAAGCTCCGGCCCCGAAATATCGGTTACCTGCAAATTGGCAATATCCACCCGGTTATTATCGCGTTTTATTTTTTCCATCATCACATACACACCCTGATATTGCCCGTCAATTACAAGTTCCACATATACCGTGCGTGGCGCATACCAGCCCATTTGCCCCGCCAGATGATAGGAAAGTACATTGTTCATGAGTGATTTATCCGAATAACTGGCACTCAGAATCCAGTCGCTTTCCTTGGGCATTCCCAATATCGACGAATCAATTTCGTTTCCGTTTACATCCCACAATTCAAGTCCGAAACCTTTTTTGGGAAACATCTGCGAACTTGATCCGCGCACTTCAATTCCTGCTTTCCCGTTGTAATGGTTAAGCGGATCAGTCATGTAATTGCGGGCATTGTTTGCATTCCAGATAATCCCCATATCCACCATTATTTTCGGATCGTCGGGAATGGTCTGGTTTCCGGTATTGATAATTACGATAGGTAAATTGGAGGAAGTGAAATTGAGATTGGCAGCGGGTGTGCTGCTGAATGTGACACTCCAGCTGATGAGGGTTCCGGTATTGTTCCCCGTGTTGTTGTCGTCGTAAATGCGAAGGCGCCAGTTGCCGTTGCCGTTTTGTCCGTTGTTGAGCATGGGCATATTGCCCTCCGGTTTAAACGAACCGGTAAAGGGTGCTGTGCCGTTGATGATAAGATTCTGCACATCCCAACGGAAGCAGGTGTTGGTGTAATCATCATCCAGATCACCATTATCGGTGGTGAGTTCTACGATTGTGCCATCGGGCGATTCGACGTAAATATCGAGGTCGCGGTCTTTCGTATGTGTGAGATCAATACATACCTGTTCGAGACCGAAGCTGCTGTTGATGACAGCCGGTGTGAGACCTGATACGGGGATAATGAAGTAAGTGGTATCCAGGTTGTCGGAAATGGCTCCACCGGTTCCTGTGAACGTTTGTGCACCAAGCGATGCAACAACGGTTAAAGCGAGCGAAGTAGTAAGTAGTGTTTTGTACATAGGCGGTAACTGGAACTAAGTTAAGAAATTATTATGCGACAGATCAGAATGTTAGACGCGGGTAAAGAATCAAAAGGGGGGAGTTGTGCGTAATTTCACGCCGTGAACAACCGGTGGACTCTTTTGCCGCATCCGAATCCTGCGCAGGCGCACCTGCTCAGCATTGATCTGGGTGTGCCGCCGTTAATTGCGCGTTTGCTGGTGCAGCGCGGCATTCACACGTTTGAGGAAGCCCGCCGTTTTTTCCGCCCCGCACTCACCGATTTACACAATCCGTTTTTAATGTGCGACATGGATAAAGCGGTGGATCGCATTGAACGCGCCATTGCTGCCGGCGAAAAAATTCTGGTGTATGGCGATTATGACGTGGACGGTACCACAGCTGTGGCGCTGGTGTGGAGCTACCTGCAAAGCCGCGGTGTGCAGGCCGGCTTTTACATTCCCGACCGGTACAAGGAGGGCTACGGCATTTCGTTTACCGGCATTGAGTATGCGGCTGCGCATGGCTATTCGCTTATTGTGGCGCTCGACTGCGGTATTAAGGCGGTGGATAAGGTGGAGTTTGCCAATTCGCTGCGCGTTGATTTTATTATCTGCGATCACCACCGCCCCGGCCACACACTGCCGGCTGCCGTGGCCGTGCTTGATCCGAAACGCAGCGACTGTAATTATCCTTACGACGAGCTTACGGGCTGCGGCATTGGCTTTAAGCTGGTGCAGGCACTCGAACAGCAGCGCGGCCACACAGCGGATACCCTGGCCCCCTACCTCGATCTGGTAGCGGTGAGCATAGCGGCTGATATTGTGCCCATAACCGGTGAAAACCGCGCGCTTACCACCTTCGGGCTGGAGCGGATTAATGCTGCACCCCGGCCGGGGTTTGCGGCTATTCTTAAACTGGCAAGGCCACGGGGCGCCATCACCGTAAATGACCTCGTGTTTTTGCTGGCGCCGCGCATTAATGCGGCCGGACGAGTGCAGCACGGTACAAAAGCGGTAGAACTGCTTGTGGCCGGCAACACCACGCAAGCCGAAGCTGAAGCCGAAATCATTCAACGCCACAACACCGAACGAAAAGACCTCGACGTGCAGATTACACGCGAGGCACTTGAGGAACTTGACCTGAAGTCAGAGTGGACCGGCCGCAAATCAACCGTGCTGTTCAACAGCAACTGGCACAAAGGCGTGGTAGGCATTGTGGCTTCGCGGCTCATCGACCGCTACTACCGGCCTACCATTGTGCTTACGGCGGTTGATGGCGTGGCAACCGGCTCGGCCCGCTCCGTGCGCGATTTTGACGTGTACGAAGCCATTGAGGCCTGCTCCGATCTGCTCATTCAGTTTGGCGGACATAAATACGCCGCCGGCCTTACATTAAAAACCGAAAACGTAGAACTTTTCCGCGCCCGTTTCGAAGAAGTAGTAAGCCGCACCATCACGCCCGATCAGCTCATCCCGGAAATTACCATCGACGCACCCCTCCCCCTCAACGATATCGACCCGAAAACAATCCGCCTGCTCAGGCAGTTTGCTCCCTTCGGACCGGGCAACATGAATCCGGTATTTCTGGCAAAAAGCGTGGCCGACAGAGGTTGGGCGCGCATGGTGGGCAACAATCACCTCAAAGCCGACCTCATTGACCCCGCACAGCCCAACCGCATTTTCCCCGCCATCGGATTCGGGCTGGGCCAGCATACAGCTACCCTGCAACGCGGCAATCAGGCCGATATTTGTTATTGTATTGAAGAAAATACATGGAACAATACGGTTTCTCTTCAGCTCAACATAAAAGATATCCGCCCCGCCTGAAATAAAAGCACTTCCGGGAAACAATGGATTAGTTACATTGTTTTAAGTAAAAAACGGGGGCTTGAGACACTTTTTTTCAGGTAGAAACACCCATTCTTTACCTATCCCGCATCAGAAAAACGGTACTGCACCGGCATCTGAGAATAACCGGACATACGGGTAACCATATTTTAACAAAACGGCACATTGGGTTTGCATATATTTGCCGAATGAAGAATTTGAATCGCGGCTTGCACTTGTTGTTCCTGCTTTGCATAGGCGTAGCAGCCGCATCGTGCGTGTCAAAAAAGAAATACAATGAGACACAACAGCAACTTACTCAGCAGCGCGAAATAAGTCAGAATTACCGCCTGCGTATAGATACACTTCAACAACAGGTTGTGCTGCTCACCGATAGTGTAAAAGAGCTCGACAGCCTGCTTGAAAGTGAAAAGCAAAAGTTAATCGCAAGCCGCAATGCCAACCGCCCAAAAGCCTCGGGGCCGGTTAAAAAAAGCAGCCTCACAAAAGAAGAAGAGTCAGGCAAAAAAGCTGTCTTCATGCTTTCATTTGCCCGAAACGTAATCTGGCCGGCCAACTTTATGCCCGGCAAAATTGTAATTGGTGTGGTTGATGATGATAATTTATTTTACAGCCAGCTCCGCAAAACGCTCGAGGGTAAAACCGCCGGAGGAAAACCCATTGAAGTAAAAAAGTATCCGGCTGCTGCCGTTGCTCCCTGTCACATTCTCTACATCGCGCACGATCAGATTGGCAATTTCCAGAAAATAAAAACAGGCTTAAAATCCAGCCCCACACTGCTCGTTACCGAAGAAGGTGTATCCGGCTATACAAATTCCCACATCAATTATTACATCAACGACACCAAGGTTCAGTATTCACTCAACCAGCCACTCATTGATAAGGCCGGATTGAAAATTACACAGGACCTGATCAAGTTTGCAGATAAGTAAGATGTCACATCAGCAAAAAAAGAGACTGTATGGCAACCACCTGCAGTCTCTTTTTCATTCAACCAAACATCCCTGCACAAGCCGTATGAAACCGTTTATTATTCACTGTAGCTTTCCAAAGCAGAACGCTCAACCCGCCAGGCCTTCACAGGAAATCGGGTAAGATGTGAAAACTCAGCAATAACCTCGCCTTTAAATGCGGTATCACTTGCAGACGCAGGCACCGTGCCAAGAATTATCTGCTTCGCTATCCGCACTTTTTTGACTACAGCGGTTGAATCGGAAAAATAATCAACCAGACCTCCGTCCTCCACAGGTCTTCCCGCTGCAACCGGATCTGGAATAAGCAATACGTATTGATCTTGCTCTAACCTATTTACCTGCACCGTAATAATTGCCAGCCGGCTATCCGTAAACATCAGAAAGTCGCCGGGGCGAGCGTGCTGAAACTCATCTTTTAAGCTGTACGCACTCACCGGAACCTGCGCATCTTCACTGAAGTATTCATTTAATTCGGGCGAATCAGCCAAAAGCTCTTGCATTGCGGCATTTCGGTTACGGATTTCAACCGCAGAAAAAATCAGAAAACCTACCAGCGCGGCACCCACCAGCATCAGTCCGGTAAAAGAATACCATGGTGTTTTAGGCTTTACTCCATATTGCTCAAGCCAGCTTTTTACCTGCGGCGACATTTCGTAAAGCTGTCCGTTTTGCTTCAGCGCCCACACTTTTCCAATACTGAAAAACGGGATCCAGAAAAGGTGAAAATATTTCTGCCGTATCTCTACTTCCACATCATGTGTAAAGTTTTGTCCGAACGGAAACTGATGAATGGGTGCTTTGAAAAGTGTAAAGGAATTCCAACCGTAAACAATCATAATTGAAGGAGAAGAAATTAGTTGAAGAAGAAAGTACTTCCCCCCTTTGGAGAGAAGTACTTAAACCCTACTCAATCAGGCAAATGCCATTCTGCTATTCGCGTATGAATTTCTCGGTAAATACAGTTCCGTTTCGTTCTATACGCAGCAGGTAAATACCGGCAGGCCACCCGGCCACATTCAGTACGGAGCGGTTTGCAGCTGAAACATCGCTGTACACAAGCTGACCGGATGTATTGTACACGTCGATGCGCACTGTTGCTTCGGTTTCCGAGTCGAATACTACATTAACTGTATGCTGTGCAGGATTGGGGAACACAGCGGGAGTTGGTGTTAGCACAGTTTCAATGGCAGGTTCATCGGTCTCCGCTTCACGAAGTGAAAGTCCTCCAACTGTGCGGTAGCGCCACACAAAACTGTTAAACGTATTGGCTGTGGAAGTGAGCGGCGAGTTGGCTGCAATATCGTTTTCCATTTGGACTGTGCCTTTGTAAGAACCACTTACATACACATAATCCGAATTTGCCGCAACCCGTGCCGGTGCTACAAAATCGCTCGCACTGTTGTTGACATAAGAATGGTTGCGCCAGTTTGATGGTGCATTGTACACTCCATTCACCCGAATCTGAGCCAAGTACATGTGCGGATTATTCGGAACTGTGGTGGCGAACGGACTACTCTGAATATAGAAGTTGGATCCTTCCCAAAATCCAGTGAAAAACAAATCGAAACCATTATACGCAACATCTACTCCACGCGTATTACCGTCACACTGAAAATAGCGCGCCCAATTACTGGCCGGAGCAGAATTGCTTATCAGTATGCCGTATGCACTCGAAAACGAGGCATTACCCGATATTAACTTACCCGTTGAAAATGAATTATTCGTTGTGGAAATGTAGGTGCCGGTTAACACGATCTCATTGAGTGTTAATACTGTGACACCGGTGCCTGATGATACGGCTGAAACTGCGGATGGATACAAATCTTTGGTTTGGGAAGGGAAAATACTCGGAGCTGAAAGATTATTCACATCACTCATCGTGGCCACAAAAGCCTCGTTCACGCCCACATTGCCCGAACCAAATGGCGTGGTTGAGGTATTCCAGTAAATATCCTTGTCGAAAGCACCAGTTACTGAAATCGTACTTTTGAAACTACCTATATCATTCACAACGGCCGATCCGGTTGAACGCAATGGAACAATCCATACACTTGCAAATGCGCCGGAACCATTCACTACATAAGAAAAAATCCGAACCTTGTTTTGTGTACTGGTTGTTTCATTCACCGCCACATAAACCCGGTTCTGACTACCGCTGGGGGTGGATACTCTCGACTGTGTAATGTGCGAGGAGGCGTGTGTATAGGTTGCATCGTTGGGTATAGTGAGTACATTTTTAAGGCATCCGGTGTAATCATAAACGGCTATGTAAATTCCAGCACCACTTATCGTATTCGTTGATGTACATACTGAAGTTGCGGGCGAGCTCAAACCTGAATAAAAAGTAATTTGCCCACTGTAACGACCGGTAAGCATCACAAAACCTGACGATGTACCTACGTTCATTGATGTACAGGTGATTGAGCCGTTTGGCGTGACGGGAACTGCTCTGGCTACCCATTCAAGACCGCTGCAATTATCATATTTGGTGAGATACACACTGCCAAGTGGCATACCGGTAATTGCAATATTCTCAAATGTGGTGCCTTGCTTGTATTCTCCGGCCGAGTACACATCATTATTCCCATCAATATCTACCATTGTACTTCGGTCGTTGGCAAGCGTGTTGAGTGTGGTTTTAGGCCATTCGGAAATAGTTGCGGTAAACGTGGGTGATGTTGTAAATGCGTCAATATTGTTGGGCAGTGATGCATGTGCATCAGTAGCTATGGAATTTGATATTTGAATTGACATGGGTTGATAGCCGATGTTAGCACAGCCAATTTGATTCGGATTTTGGATTACATCAATAAATTGTTCGCCTCTGCGGGTGCGCACAATGCGGTTATCGGGTGTAAGCTGAAGCTTTGATAGCTTGGAAGAAGTTGCAAACGGAACCGTTGTATGATATTCACAGACCGAATAACTAAGCCCAAAATTACACCCGGGCGATCCTAGCGAAAATTGCATCAACACCTCATCAGCCAACTGGCTGGATGTAGCGGGTCTTACACCTGTGGCATAAAGAATACTTGAGTTCGGGCTGAAAGATATACTCCACGGAGAATATCCGGCTGCCATATCCAGTACGGCCAACAGCGAAAGCTGTCCTGTGGCATTATTGAATGTATAAAGCCATACCTTGCCATTAGCAGCATCGGTCCGGTTTGTTATCGCTATATATTTCCCATCAGGTGAGCATCTGATTTCCTGAACAAAATTATTTCCTGTCACATAATCCGATTCAAACCCAGCATCGCTGATTACTGGTGTGGCACTCACTAATAGGGGTGAACACTGATAGGCATATATGCTACTGTTGGTTGCACCGGCCGGATTATTGAACGCCGGAACCGGATTAATGATGGAAGCCGGTGCTCCTGACGGTACAATTACAGGTTTTACAATTACCCAGAAATCAACACCATTGGCATGACGAACCGCCGTAATACCCTCTGTTGTGTGTGATCCGAAAGTCCCCACCGAAGAACCCATTCCTATTCCGGCAGTACATCCACCCGTATTGGGGAAATAGTCATGGTAAACCAGCCCGTTATTCGTTATATTGGTGGAAGATGAACTCCCTCTGTCAGACACGGTAAAAATACGAAACGAAGGTACCATACCTGTTGTTCTTGGAAGGATTAATACGCCCTGAATGGCACTGGTGTTATTCGGATTTCCCTGAAGACACCCTGTAGTGCTAATTGAATTTTGCACGTTAGTAATATTCTCTCCATCTGTGTAAAACCACAAATTACCCGTTGCATCACACCATGAAGCGGCACTCATCAACGTATTGATTCCTGGAGTTACGGCAAGTGGCCCCGACGGGGCATTGAAATTATACCCGGCCTGACTGCCAAATGCCCATTGGTTGTATTGCTGAGCAACTACATTTTGATTGGGGATAATACACATCAATCCCAACAGGAAGAGCAGAATGGGCAATCTATAATATTCAGGCTGATTGTTTTTGCAAAATGTTTTCATGTGTCGGTGAATTTATTTTTTCTACTCATTATCCAGCTATCCATACATTATGGAGTGTATGGATAGCTGGAATAAAAATGCTGAATCAATGAAATGCGTTAGCAAAAGCACATTTTTCGCCATTCTGCTATTCGCGTATGAATTTCTCGGTAAATACAGTTCCGTTTCGTTCTATACGCAGCAGGTAAATACCGGCAGGCCACTCGGCCACACCGAGCTGTGAATTGTTTGAATTAGTAGTTTCTGTGTAAATGAGTTGACCCGATGTATTGTACACTTCTATTGTTGCAATTCCCCCAGATTCGTCACCAAAAGCAATATTAACTGTATGCTGTGCAGGATTGGGGAACACAGCGGGAGTTGGTGTTAGCACAGTTTCAATGGCAGGTTCATCGGTCTCCGCTTCACGAAGTGAAAGGCCTCCAACTGTGCGGTAGCGCCACACAAAACTGTTAAACGTATTGGCTGTGGAAGTGAGCGGCGAGTTGGCTGCAATGTCGTTTTCCATTTGGGCTGTGCCTTTGTAAGCACCATTCACATAAACGTAATCAAGATTAACTGCTATACGCGCAGGTCGTATATAATCAGTAAGATCATTGGTAGTGTATGAATGGTTGCGCCAGTTGGTAACAGAATTAATCACGCCGTTTAATCTTATATTAAGCACATACATGTGCAGCTTTAGCGGAACGGTTGTAGGCATAATGGTACCTTGAACCTTAAATGTTGTCCCCTCCCACAAACCGGTAAGGTAGATGTTACTGTTGTTGAATGCCACATCTACTCCTTGTGTATAACCATCACTCTGAATGTATCTTGCCCAGTTCACAACCGAATTTGCACTATTGATACGCACGGCATAAGCGCTGGAAAATGGCCCGTTTGCAGGTATGGAAGGGCCTATACCAAATACATTTGTTGCTGTATTGGTATAGGTACCCGTAAGAAAAATATCAGTAAGTGAATATACTGCCACACCTGTTCCTGCAGAAGTTGATGCATTTAATGCCGGTTCAAAGCCTTTTGTAAATTGTGTAATCACATTGGGCAATGAGGGCACGGAATTTACATCGCTAAGCCCGATTATAAATGCTTCGTTTACACCTGATGCACCGGTGGCAAAAGGCGGTGAGGTATTCCATGCAACATTTCCCTGAAATGTTCCGGTAAGCGCTACAGTATTTTGAAAACTGCCAATATCGTTTACTACAGCTATAGCAGTAGAACGTACCGGAGCAACCCATGCGCCCGAAAATGACGCAGCTGCATTTACCACAAATGCAAACACCTGTACTTTATCTGAAGTAGTGGTGGTTTCATTTACCGCTACATATACGCGATTCTGCGAACCGGTTGGCATGGATACGCGTGCCTGAGTGATGTGCGAGGATACGTGAGTGTAGGTCGGATTGTTCGCTATTGTTTGAACATTCAGCAAACAGCCATTGTAATCATACACCGCAATATAAATACCTGCGCCATTTATGGTCATTGAAGAAGAACAAACGGAAGTGGAAGACGGTGTTACTGCCGATGAAAAAACAATTTGTCCGCTGTACCGGCCGGTAACCATTACATGCCCCAAAGACGAGCCAATACTCATTGAGGTGGTGCTTAATGTACCATTGGGTGTTAGCGGCACACCTTTAGCTACCCATTCAAGTCCCGAACAGTTATCGTACTTTGTAAGATACATGCTTGTTGACGATCCCGTCATTCCGGTAATTGTCAGATTGTCGAAGGTGGTGTTAAGTTTAAATTCGCCTGCTGAATACACATCATTGAAGGGATCAACATCAACCGCTATGGCTTTATCGGCCGTATTGGTATTTGTGGTTGTTTTGGGCCATTCGGTTATTGCAGATGTGGATTGCTGGATGTTAAATGCGTCAATATTGTTGGGCAGTGAATTATGTGCATTTGCAGCCGAAAACGAAATATCAATCCAGTTATCCTGATAGCCCATAAAATTACAGCCTGCAGCATTCGGATTGTTAAGTACATCAATGTTGTCGGAGCCTTTTCGAGTACGAATAATTCGTCCTTCAGGAGTTAATTGCAACTTTGAATACATAGTCTCCGGGAAGGGAGATGTTGTATAATAATCACAAAACGGAACCGGTGTTCCTAATGCACAAAGCAAATTACCTAAGTCAAACTGACGCAAAACCTCACCATCACTTGCATTAATTAGTCCTGTGGCATAAAATACCCTTGAGTTGGGACTAAAGGAAATACTCCACGGACTATAACCGGATGGCATAGGCAAAGTTTGAATAAATTGCATCTGGCCTGTAGCATTATCAAAACTGTAAAGCTTAATATCGCCTGAAGTAGGGCTGATCCGGTTTGTGATCGCTACTAATCTCCCATCAGGAGAACATCTAATTTCCTGTTGAAGATTAACGCCCCCCATAAAATCCGAAGCAAAGCCTGCGTTGCTCACAACAGGTGTGGCGCTTGGTCCGTTTGCGGTAACCAGATAGGCATATACACTTGAGTTGGTACCGCCCGGAACAGGATTTGTAGGGTGCGAGGAACCAATGAGCGCCCCAGGTGTACCCGGTGTGAAAATTACAGGCTTTACAATCACCCAAAAATCCGTACCGTTGGCATGACGGGCTGCTGTAAGCCCCTCTGTGGTAAACGACCCTTTATAATTCGGCACAAAACCTAGCGAGGTTCCCCCACATGATGTATGGCTAGTTGCATCATAACAATCCCAAACCAATCCTGTATTAATACTACCTCGGTCGGATACGGTAAAGATATGAAACCTGTCTGCGGCACCCTGATACCCGGGAACGATAAGTGCACCTTGAATTGCACTTGTATTATTAGGATTTCCATCGAACCAGCCCAAACCGGGATTTAAAGGCCCGGCAGGAATCTGTGTATTGTAAATATCTCTCCCGTTTGTATAAAACCACAAATTACCGGCATTGTTACACCATGATGCTGCAGATTCAGTAGTGGATATTAAGGGATTAGTGGGAAGCGGACCGTTTGTATTGTTTACATTACTCGCGCCACTCCCGAATGCCCATTGCTGATACTGATTTTGTGCTTGCAATCCGATACAATTCAACACCGAGCAGATGGCGAGAATAGCGAATGCAGGCATAAATCCATGCAATTTTTGGAAAAAGCGATTTACAAGTTGTTTCATAGCGTTGTTGGTTTTTGAACGTTACACACATAAGCGGGGATTGGCTATTTATGCGCATTAACAGAAAACTGCCAACAGCTATCATCACCGGGAGGATGTGAAAATAAAAGGCAATTGCGAATGGGGATGAATTCGCAAAATGGGTGCTGGCGTCATTTCCGTTAGACGCAAATATCCTGCTTGCATGCTGCGGGAAGCTGTGGGTGTAACGAAACCGGCACTGCGTGTAACCAACGGCAATAAACTTGTAATTAACGGCCACCGCGCTTCATAAACTCCATAAATTCAAGTTTCTTCCGGCGCGAAATTTCTATGTGCATACCATTGTTCAATTCTACAAATCCGCCATCGGTTTGTAAAATGCGTACGACTTCATTAATATTTACAAGCCATGATTTGTGAATGCGGAAAAAGCCATACGGCTGCAACTCCTGCTCAAACTCGCCGATGTTTCGGGTTACCACTACCGGGCGCTGATTGCGCAACACAACTTCCGAATAACGCCCGTCGGCTTTAATACAGATAATTTCTGCAGGGGGATAAAAACGAACTTCTGAGTTGGTAATAATTTTCACCCGGAACGACTCGCCCGGCAATGCTGTTTTCACAGTATTCATTCGAACAATTATACGATCAACTGCTCCCCTTAACTCATCAATAGCAACCGGCTTCAGCAAATAATCGTCAACCGACTCGCGCAAGGCGCGTATGGAATAACTCGGATGTGCGGTAACAAAAACAACCTGTGTCTGTGGTAACCGAATATGCTCAAGCAGCTCAAAACCATTCGCAACCGGCATTTCCACATCGAGGAAAACAACATCGGGCTGCTCGGTTTTTACAAGGCTTATTGCCTGAAGTGCATTGGTGGCTGTGCCGCAAACCTGTATTTCGGGACAAGCTATTTTTAGCAGTTGCTGCATACCGGAAATTGCGTCCGGTTCATCATCAATGAGTATTGCCCTGATTGCTTTCATTGCGCTGTTCATTATCCGATTTTGAAAATGGCACATTCATATACACACGCGTGCCGGCCGGCTGCTTATGTTCATCCGTCAAATCCTCCGTTTCGAAATAGTACGGAACAGATGTAAGATTACATAGCGTCTTCAGTCGCTCGGCTGTAATTCCGCTGCCTGCCGACTGATGATTAATTTCCCTTCGATGTTTTGAGGCTTCGCGCCCCACACCATTGTCTTCAATAATTATCCGAAGCCACGCGCGTTCTTTGTGAAGCGATATGGTGATAAGTCCTTTATGACTGATTCCGATTATGCCGTGGCGAACCGCATTTTCGGCAATTGGCTGCAGTAAAAGCGGAGGCACCTGAATAAGCTGTAAATCGATATCAGGATCCTTTACAATTTCAAAATCAAAGCGATTGTGAAACCGTGTCTTTTCAATTTCCAGATAAAGAGCCAGCGACTCAAGTTCTTCATGCAAACTAATCCAGCCGCTCGATACGCTTTCGAAATTGCTGCGCATGAGTTTGGCAAAACGACTTATGGTTTGCAGGGCTTCGGTTTGATTGGAGTTAAGCACATTACTTTGAATGGTATTGAGTGCATTGAAAATAAAATGCGGATTCATTTGCGCAGCAAGTACCTGCTGCCGGAATTCCAGCACCTGCACGCGAAGTTTATTCCTGCGCCGGATACGGTTTATCTGAAAGCGCACCAGCAGAAATGTGAGCAAAATGAAACTTACCCCTGTTAACACGATAAACCACCACGTGCGCCAGAATGGCGGGTGAATGGTAAAAGAAAACACAGCCGGCATATCGCTCCAGACCCCGTTTTCATTCTGCGCATACACTTCAAACTTGTATTGCCCGTGCGACAAAAACGGAAAAGTAAGTTCGTGCGAGTTGGTATAAATCCATTCGTCAGAAGGTTTAAGCCTGTAACGATAACGCACATTCCCGCCCAAACGATAGGACAAACCTGCAAAACTGATTTTGATATTTACCTGATCAGGCCCGAAGCCATTTTCAGTTTGTGCAAAAATCGTTGAATCATTCACAACTATTTTTCTGATGAGCACAGGAGGCGGTGGAAGTTTTTTCGAAAGGCTGCTGGTACTGCAACGAATAATATCCTGCCACCCTTTCAACACAAATGCCCCTTTCGATACCATGGGCCATTGCTTGCCGGGCGGCGCAAACAGATTGAAAAGTGTATATGGAAACACATGCACTGATTTCCCCATTACATGTATTGCACAAATCCCCTTTGATGTGCCTGCCCAGATCAGCCCTTTATCGTCAACCATCACCGTATGCACCAGCATCGAGGGTAAACCTTCTTTTAATCCAACTGAAATAATTTCCTCCGAGTCATCAATAAGAATTCCTTTACCCAGTGTTGCCATCACACGTCTCCCGTCGGGCAAAACGGCAATCGAATTAATGCGCACATTCAATCTTTCATCACGATGATTTTCGGAAAATAAACTATCTCCCTTCCGTAAAAGCAATCCGGTAATCGAGGCAATCCAATGCCGGCCCGATGAGTCAACACACATATCCGTAGGGCGTATGCGCACACCATCTCTCCAATGAAAACGACTCAATGCAGCCGGCTGGTTAAGGGCAGCACTCCACGAGCTAATGACATAAATAGAGGTATCAGTCACAGGCAAAGCCCCAAGAAAATTGCCCAGGTTCAAATACTTCTGCTTCACATCCCGGCTGCTCATCTCAATCTCACTCAACCCGATGAATGAGCAAAACAAAATCCGGTTGTGCGTTTCGTCAGCCAGAAGCTGATTACCTGTACCCGACAGTTCACATACATTACTGATCTCCTTTCCATTATCGTACACCAGGTTGTTCTGTTCGTCCACATAATACAATACATCATGATAAAATGTCATCAACGGAAAAACCATTGCCGATAAAGCACGTCTTTCACACACTTTAATATCCACATCGGGCAAATACAGAATACCCGTATTCTGTGTGCATAACCAGAAACCGCCTTCGTGATCTTGTCCAACTGATATTACAGACTCTCCCTTCAGCCAATACTCAGGCGTTTCGTGAAGCGCCATTCCCGGCCTGTGATAATACACGCCTTCCTTGGCACCCGTCCAGAAACCACCTTTGCTGTCTTCAAACAAACAAATTGGCTCTTCTGCATACCTGCAAAAGGAGCCCACCCCTTCTTCAAACTTCAATACTTTAGTACGATAAATGAGCATCACATTCCCATCTCTGCGTTTCAATACATCTACTCGTCTGCTGAAATTGAAAGTAATTCCAACTGACAAAATCCGGTCCTTGCCATTCACACGTGAAACAATTTTACAATTTGTCGTTTTCGACTGATCAGTGTATAAATCTTTAATCCCAATCATTACCTGGCCTTCTCTGTTTTTTTCCATGTGTAAAACCTGATCGGCTTCAGCATGTACACCTCTCCATCTGGAAATAATGCCGGATACCGAAACATGGATAATGCCCGACGAAAGAAAACCAATATCAATTGACCCGTCCCTGTTTACGTGAAAAGTGAGAATGATTTCGGACCCTCTCAGGAAATTAGAAAGCTGCCGGTTAAATTTATATTCATACACGGTTCGGTTTTGCATGTAGCATAAGCGGCCGTTAAGTGTAACCATCCATATCTTACCTTCCCAATCTTCGCGCAACTGAAAAACCGTATTATCAGTTAAGCCATCGGCCACGGTATATACATCAAACTGGTAACCGTCATAACAGGCAACACCTCTGTCGGTAGCAAACCAAAGCAATCCGGTACGATCTTTCAATACGTCATACACTTCGTTTGACGGAAGTCCGTTCCGCATATCGTATCTCACAGTTGCAGGTTGATATGCGTAAAGTCTGGTTACTGTAAAAAGCAGAAATAACAGAAATATACGGGGCATAAAAAGAGCTTCTGGTTTACTGTCTTGAGTTAATTATCGGACTTTCTCTGCTTTGGGTTTGTATTTTCCAATTACCAAAAGCACCACAGGCACACCAATTGCGGAAGGCAACAACCAAAGCCACAAAGGCGGAATAAAGGGAAACCAGTTATCATTATTCACTAAAAATGCCGTAGTGGAGGCAATGTAGCTGATTGACATGCCGCGAATGTGCATACGCAGCCAGTGTTTGGAGTCGGGCGCTTTTCGGTTGAATGTACGGTAGTAATCGTAACTCACAAACAAGCCAAGCAAACCAAATACCAGCGCCACAATTCCGAATGCACCGCCTGAAAGCATAATGCGGAGGCCCCAGCCAATAATACCCGCACTCATGGCTGCATTGCCAAGCACAAGCAACCAGTCGCGATAATCAGGTGGTTGTGGTGAGGTAATTTGTTTGCGCGATAAAATACGATAGCCGCGTGCTGCTGATTCGAAGGTGATGAATGCAAGAAAAAAGAAAAACCATTTGTGAAACAACGCACCCACCAGCAATGCCGTGGCGCAGGATACTACCATTGACCAGAAATAAATTTTCCCGAAAATACGATGCAATCTTCCACCTTTTGAAGAAAACATGGCCAGCAATCCGGTAAGTAATGCCGAAAAGCCAGCCACAACATGCACAATAACAAGAATACGGTGGAGCGTTTGCATAAAAAGCCACCGGACAACTTGTCCGGCGGCTATAAATATAAGATTAATGCCAGATGGAAATGATAATGCCGCACAACACTGCACCCACAATATGGTAGCCGGCATCAATGCACCACAATTTAACCGACTTACCGAGATAGGCATAATTTATTGCCGTACAGGCGCCCATAAGCGCACCGCAAAGCAAACCTATTTTCAAGCCACTCATCACCGTTTGCGAATACAATGCGGAAACAAGAAACGCCGTAAGCATTGCCACGCCAATGGTTAACACCACCGTAAGCGACATAATTACGGGCATTTGTTTTTTTGCCTTTTCGGGATCAATGTTAATGTTGTGGCCTGCAATCCATGCGTTGCCAAAAACAGGACGCTGATACCATACTGCACCTACTGCAAAGTAGGCTAAACCGGCAACGATAATAGCCAGCCAGTTGGCGTGTGAGAGGAAATGACTGAGGAACATCTGTAGTGCGTTTTGGTTTGTAACAGCAAGGTAAATCAATTCGGTTTACCTTGCAACAATTCAAACCCTAATCAAAAAACGCACTCACACGCGGATCTGCAGCCATATCAGGATTCAAAATGAAATAACCATACAAATCATTTTTATCAAACGCTGCCTGATCAATCATTTCTTTGGCTGTTTCTATTGCCTTGTCTGTATTATCCTGCCGCACGTATAATTTCAGCAGAAGTGAATATACTACCTGCCGGTGTTCGTTGCCCGTGGCTTTTTTTGCACGCAGTAAACTTGCTTCAGCTTTATCTATTTCATCAACGGCCACATACAATGGCGCGCGCAACAAATCGATCATCGGATCTTTCAGAATAGCTTCTGCCTGATCGCAGCATTTGAGGGCTTCGCGGGCATTGCCGCAATACGCATAAACCCGATACAACAAGAGACAGCGGGCATTTTTTGTTTTCGAAAATCCTTCCGTGCGCTTACGCAAACGCTCAGCCCGCATCGAATCGCCGGTAACTGCACAAACCAGCATTTCATACTGCTGAACCGTTATGGTTTCCTGCACCGGCGATGGAAGACTACGAATAATGTTCATCGCCTCAGAAAAATCACCCTGATAAAGATTAATCTGAACAGCCCTGATACTGTTTGCGATCGCTTCTGTATTGATGTTCAGCGCATCATTGCCCGGAAGCAGCTTGTTGTCATCAACAAATACCGAACGGTAAAAATCAACGATTGTTTCCGAAAACGACATACCCGTATTAAATAACATCAGGTCTGAAATAAGCAACCCGCTCGCGCCGGGCACTACATCAACAGAAAGATATTCGGTAAGGTTGCTGTGAAACGAACGGAAATAGTAGGTAGCGGTATCGCCATTTCTGACTGTATGCAAATGCTTGAAAAACTCGCGGTCAGGACGTTCAGCAAGCGTAATGATGACATTGTTTACTTCCTTTTGGCACTGCTTGCGCGCATCTTCGGCAGCCAGCAAACTGGCCTTTACCTGTTTCACAAAATTATCCTGAATATGCTGCATGTGAAAATGAGCCATCAGAAATGAAGTATCAGCATTACGGATCGCAAAGCCAAGACTGTCGGCAAATTTTGTGTAATCGGCTTCTGTGAACGTGCGCGGTGCGGGTGCATTGCTGCACGATTGAAACAGCAAAACAGCCACAAATGCAAAAACGAGTGTGCGTAACATTACTATGCGTTGAAATTTATTGTATTAATATTTCTAAAGTTTCACGCACACGTTTTTCGCTTCCGTGAAAAACCGGAGTGCCTCAAACCCGCCCTCACGGCCTACGCCCGATTGTTTTACGCCACCAAACGGCGTACGCAAATCGCGCAGCAGCCAGCAGTTAATCCACACAATGCCGCTTTCGAGTTTTGCGGCCACGCGGTGTGCGCGCGTAAGGTGTTGTGTCCACACGCTTGCGGCAAGTCCGTAGGGTGTGCTGTTAGCCATCATCAGCACTTCTTCCTCCGTATCAAACGGCATGATGGTTACTACCGGCCCGAAAATTTCTTCCTGATTGGTGCGGCAGTTGTAGCTGAGTCCTTCAATAACGGTGGGCGCAATGTACCAGCCGTTGCTCAGTTCGCCATTCATCATTACACGATGTCCGCCGCAGAGTACAGTGCCGCCTTCTTCTTTGGCAAGCTCTACATACGAAAGTACTTTTTCCATGTGCGGCTGCGACACTACTGCGCCCAAACGTGTGTTATCCTCGGCCGGATTGCCGGGCACGAGTTGTTTCACACGCTCCACAAATGCCGCTTTGAATTTTTCGTAAATCGGGCGCTCGATAAAAATGCGTGAACCGCAAAGGCAAATCTGCCCCTGATTGGCAAACGACGATTGCACGGTTGTTTTAAGCATCTGATCGAAATCGCAATCCGCAAAAATGATGTTCGGATTTTTGCCGCCGAGTTCGAGCGAGAGTTTTTTAAACATGGGAGCGGCTGTAGCTGCAAGTCCGGCTCCGGTTTTAGTGCCACCGGTAAACGAAATGGCTTTTATTTCAGGATGCTCCACAATGGCTTGTCCGGCACGGCCGCCCAGGCCGTGTACAATGTTGAGCACACCCGCAGGCAGTCCGGCTTCGATACAAAGTTCGGAAAGCATAAATGCAGTCATCGGTGTAATTTCCGAAGGTTTTGCCACTACACAATTTCCTGCAGCAAGCGCCGGTGCAATTTTCCACGTAAACAAATACAGCGGCAAATTCCACGGCGAAATGCAACCCACCACACCAATTGGCTGACGCATGGTGTAGTTAATTGCGCTGTCTTCCATCACATGCGACTCGGCCGCAAAGTGCATAATAGCCGTGGCAAAAAACTCAAAATTGCTGATGCCCCGTGGAATATCCACCGCACGTGCCAGCGACACCGGCTTGCCATTGTCTTTTGATTCGGCCTGCGCCATTTTCTCCATATCGCGGCGTATGAGATCAGCAATCTTCAACATGATCTTCGCACGCTGCTCGGCCGGCGTAGCCGACCAGCCCGGGAATGCAGCTTTAGCCGCTTCCACAGCCGCCTGCACATCGCGGCTGTCTGAATCAGGAATAAGTGAATAGACGTGGCCGGTGGCAGGATGGTGGTTGTCAATATATGTTCCGCCTACAGGCGAAACCAGCTGGCCGTTTATGTAGTTGGCAAGGTGTTGCATAGTGAGGGTAAAGATAGGGAGAAGATGTTTTCAATTTTATATTCCTCCTGCCACCAAATCTTCCCGTGTATAAACTGCTCCACCCGCCTGCCTAATCACATTTAAATATCAAAATACTGAAATGCGCGCTTTTCAAAACGTTTGCTTTGCAGCGCAATCAACTCAACATCCTTGCCGCTAAATACTACGAAACAGGCTACGCTATCATGGGAATTTACAGACGAAACGATGGCTGTTTTTACGCTCTTTAATGCACAGGGACAGCAAGTTTCATCTCAGGTTCTTACTGCTCAAACAGGAACATTAGAAATTGATATTGCTAATTTGTCCGCAGGTGTGTATTTCTGGAACATTACTCAGAATAACTCCATTGTTAAGACCGATAAGTTGATAGTGTTTTAATTAATACATAAAAGGGTCTGATGTTCAAATCATCAGACCCTTTTATGTAATTTTATTCGTATGGGACGATTAGAGACCTCACTTACTTTCTTTTTTCTGCTGCTTCTGCGAATTTGTTCATCGCAGAATTTGGTATTAAATCCCTCTTTTGAAAGCTACGATTCTTGTCCCAACTATGCAGGGGGTATAAACTCTATCTCTCAGTGGAATGAGATAAACTATTATTATTCTCCTGATTGTTATAATTCTTGTGCAGACAGTGGCGAATATGACTCGCCATACAACTTCTTTGGCTATCAAAAAGCATCACATGGAACTAGTTATGCCGGGATAGTAACATGGGTGAATAGTCTAGCTTCGTTACGTGAAACAGTTTGCGGTAGATTAGTTGATTCACTCCCTCCAAATCACATCTATTGTATTGCTTTTTATGTAAATTTATCTGATAGTAGTGATTATGCTATTAATAGAATTGGGGCATTACTTAGTGATTCAGCTTTTGACATTGCTACAGATCCACCTAACTGGATGTATGATATAGATCCAAGTATAGAATCTGACACCAATCTAATTCTCAATGACACTTTGAATTGGATAAAAATTGAAAATAAATACACATCTCAGGGGGGAGAAATTAATATTATTATTGGTAATTTCAGAACAAATTCTGAAACAGAAGTAGAATATATAAACTATTCTAATATACTTAATAATGAAGCCTACTACTTCATCGACCAAGTCTCCGTAGAAGAAATAAAACCCGCCCACGCAGGCAGCAACCAAACCATAACCTCTGGCCAGCAAGTACAACTAGGCAACAATGTAACCGAAGATGCCTCCTACCAGTGGCTGCCAGCTACCGGCCTTTCTGACCCCACTGCGCCAAACCCAATTGCACAGCCGTTTAGTACCACTACGTACACCGTCACCAAAACACAATGCAGTGCCGTAACAACCGATGAAGTGACGGTAACTGTAAATACCAACCCGGCCATTGTGGTGCAGGGAACATTCACGCTTCCACAGTTGTGCGCAGAAAATTCTACTGCGGAAATTTTTGATGCACGTGGCAGAAAGGTGTCTGCTTTTGCTACCTCACAAGAAGAAGCTTTAGTTGCACTTGCTCCTGGCATGTACTTTTTGCGTTTTCAATGTGTGAATGGCGATGTGATTGTGCGCAGGTTGGTGGTGCAGGAGTAGCTGCAAAGAAGCTGCCCTCCTGCAATTTCACACCAACTGCCTGAACGGAAACGACGGACGTTTTTACGATGTAAACACACAAATTGCGTAAAACAGATATTCCACCAAAGTAACACCCGTCACACAACTATTCCCAAATCCCCCTTACCTTTGTATCGAAATATCCACATATCTCGATATGTCGTACCCGGCAACCGATACCGAACACCTCACCCGCCAGGCCGAGCTCCTGAAGGCACTCGCCCATCCGGTGCGGCTGGCTATGCTGGAACTGTTCAGTCTGGAGGGGGCGCTTACGGTGACTGAAATACACTGTCGGCTTAGGTTGGAGCAGGCGGCGGCATCGCACCATCTGGGTATTCTCAAAAGCCGTGGCATTGTGGCCGTGGAACGCGAAGGGCGCAACTCGGTCTATCAGCTGCGGCATGGCTGCCTTTCGCAAATTCTCTTCTGCCTGAACCAATGTAACCCGCCCGCGAAATGATGGTGATTCTGGCATACGCGGCGGCGGTGGTCATGGGCGTGCTGCTCGGGCTTATTGGTGGTGGGGGAAGCATTCTTACCCTGCCGGTAATGGTGTACATGCTGGGCATTCCGGCCACTGAAGCTACTTTTTACTCGCTGTTTGTGGTGGGGCTTGCGGCGCTAACCGGCTCGGTTGACTATGTGCGCAAGCAATATGTGTGCTGGCGCACGGTGCTGTTTTTTGGAGCACCCTCGCTGGTGGCTACGTGGTTTTCGCGCAGTGTGTTGTTTCCGGCCATTCCGGTGCAACTTAGCTTTGGCAGCGTTACCATAAGTAAGGATGTGTTTTTGCTGCTGGTGTTTGCGCTGTTTATGCTGGCTGCGGCATCGAGCATGATCAGGCCGCCCAAGGTAATCCGCAAAGATGAATACACCGAGGCCCGGCGCTACCGCTATATGCTTATCCTGCTTACCGGTGCGGGCGTGGGACTTATTGTGGGGCTGCTTGCGGCTGGCGGCGGTTTCCTGATTATTCCGGCGCTGGTTATTCTGGCCAACCTGCCCATGAAAATGGCGGTAGGTACCTCGCTTGTGCTCATTTTCATAAATTCGGGTATTGGTTTTGGCAGCCAGCTCATGGAAGGCGCTATGCCCGATTGGCCGTTGCTTTTGCGTTTCACTGCTTTTGCTGTGGTGGGCATTGGTGCCGGGCTTTGGATTGCGCACCGCGTATCAGGCGCAAAGCTTCGTCCGTTTTTTGGCTGGTTTGTGCTGGCTACCGGATTGTTTATCATTACCAAAGAATACATACACTACAGAAATACCTCCCAAAACAACGCACATGTACATCGAACAGCTTTATACCAACTGCCTCGCTGAAGCGGCTTACTGGATAGAGTCAAACGGCGAAGCAGCCGTAATTGATCCCATCCGCGAAACGGAACCTTACCTGAAAAAAGCCGCTGAACGCGGTGTGAAAATTAAATACGTGTTTGAAACACATTTTCACGCCGACTTTGTTTCCGGCCACATTGATCTGGCTAAAGCAACCGGCGCAACCATTGTCTTTGGTCCCGAAGCCTACACCGGCTATGCCGTGCACAACGCCGCCGATGGCGAAGAATTTAAAGTGGGCAGCCTCACCCTGCGTGTGCTGCACACCCCCGGCCACACGCCCGAATCGTCGTGCTTTCTGCTGTTTGACGAACACGGAAAAGAGCACGCCGTATTTACCGGCGATACACTTTTTGTAGGCGATGTAGGCCGGCCTGATTTGCTTGATGGCAAGATGACCAAAGAAGAACTTGCTTCACTGCTGTTCGATTCGCTGAACACCAAACTCAAGCCGCTGGCTGATGAGGTGCTGGTGTATCCGGCACACGGCCCGGGCTCGGCCTGCGGAAAAAATATCGGCAAGGAAACCTGGTCAACCATTGGTCAGCAGAAGCGCACCAACTACGCCATGCTGGAAACCGACCGTGCCAAGTTTATTGAAGTGGTTACTGACGGGCTTGCAGCGCCGCCGGCCTATTTTTTCAAAGATGCGCAAATCAATAAGCACGGTTACGAAAGTATTTCAAATGTGCTTGAGCGCAATGTGAAACCACTTACCGCGCTTGAAGTAAAAAACCGCATTGAGCATGGTGCACTGGTGCTGGATACGCGCAGTGCCGATGAATTTGAAGCCGGCTTTATTCCCGGTGCCATAAACATTGGTCTCGACGGCACGTATGCCGTGTGGGTGGGCTCGCTCATCAGCATCAATGCGGAGCTGGTGATTGTAGCGCCCGAAGGCCGCGAAAGCGAAGCCATTCTGCGACTGGCGCGTGTAGGCTACGAAAACGTGGCGGGTTTTCTGCAGGGCGGCGTTGCCACCTGGCAACAGGCAGGCATGCCGGTTGATACGGTAAACTCCGTAAACCCCGATGCGTTTGCGGCGCAATACAATGCTTCGCATCCGCATGTGGTGGATGTGCGCCGCAAAGGCGAATTTGAAGGCGGCCACATCGAAGATGCCGAAAACGTATGTCTAAGCAAATTCGACAAGCCCGAAACACTCGAAGCCTTGCGCGCCGCACAGCCGTTTATGTTACACTGCGCCGGCGGCTATCGTTCCATGATTGCAGCTTCTATTCTCAAGGCAAACGGAATTCACCAGTTTACCAACATCCGTAAAGGCTGGTCTGCCCTGCGCAACGAAACTTCGCTGCCGGTGGTAATGGCCGAAACGGTGTAATACAGATACACAAAAAAAACCGGGACATACTTATGTTCCGGTTTTTTTATGCAGGAATAATCGCTTACAGTAATCCGAATTTCCAGCCTTCCCCCAGCATGGTTTCAAGGTAACGCGGCAAGGCATAAAGCATGCGCGGCGCGGCTTTCAGACTATCGTGAAAAACCACAATGGAACCGGGACGGCTGTAAAGCAGGGCAAGATTCAGGCAGGCATCGCCGCCCAGCCTTGTGTCGAAATCACAGGTGAGCACATCCCACATTACTACTTTGTAATGTTTGCGTATGGCGTGATGCTGTGAGCGACGCATACGTCCGTGGGGCGGGCGAAACAAGTTACTTTGCACCACACCCGCACATTGCTGCACATTGCGCAGGTAGCTCATGCGCGAGTGCTTCCAGCCGTCGTAGTGATTAAACGTGTGGTTGCCCGTGCTGTGGCCGTCGGCCAGCATCTGCGTAAAAATTTCTGGATGCTTTTGTACGTTATCGCCCACGCAGAAGAAGGTGGCGCGTACATCGAACTGCTTTAAAACGGCCAGTGCCTCGGTGGTTACACCGGGCACTGGTCCGTCGTCGAAAGTAAGGTAAATGGTTTTATCGGTAGCGGGCATTCTCCACAGGGCTCCGGGATAAACCTGCTGAAGCAGGCGTGGCGGGCGCACCAGTGCATTCATGCCGTGCGGTTATTTTCCGTTGCCACCCTGTTTGGGTTTGTCGCCCGCGGGCACAGCAGGTGCGGCAGACGGCGCAGCAGCGGGCTGCGCAGTACCGTTGCCCTGCACGGGTGCAGCAGGCATTTGCCCCGGTTGCAGTACCGAGTCCTGAATGGCTGGCGGCAGTTGCATTTGCGGGCGCTGCGGTTGCTCATAATTATTAAAATCAATGCCCATATCGGCCGCTTTTTTAGCAAGCTCGTTCGCTATTTCCGTTTGGCCGTTGTCGCGGGCGTTGCGATAAAGGATGAAATAGCTAAACTCGAGACGGCTCAGTTCGCGGTCAGCATCTTCGCCGGCGTTTTGTGCTTTAAGCATTATCCGGTTGGTATAACGGATTTCCTCTTCGAGATAAGCAGCAAGAGATTTCGAGAGTTTGTTGGCTTTTTGAGGCGCACCGCCACGGTAGTATTGCTCTACCATGTAGGTCATTACCGGCTCATAGGGCACATGTTTCACCGGCATCCAGCGCTGGCAGCTGTCAAGCAGCGTCACCGCCTTGTCTTTCATGCCATCGTCAATAAGGAAACGTGCAAGCGAGGTAATTTGCAAACGCTGGTTGGTGGTAAAACGACGGTTGTTTTCGTCCATGTAAATAGACACCGTAGTATCCTGCAGCCCGCCCCATTTGAAATCTTTCATAATGGTGTTGTACATTTTTTCGGGCTGGCAGCGCACTACACCGCCTGCAAACTCGTCTCTGCGGTCGCCGCGCATGGGAACAAGACGGTAGGCGAGGCCTTCGAGCTGGAAGTAATCATCGAGGCCGAGGTAGCTGTCGTTGCCGGCAGTTACGGCAAAGTACATCGGGCGTTTCCATTTTCCGGTAGCCAGCAGGTCCATCATCATCAGCTCTGATTTGAGCAGGTATGATTTGTTGATGGTCCACTCAATGCGGTCGAGCACAAGGCTGTCGGGCATGTTGGCCGGAATGGCTCCGGTGGCACGCGCAGCGGCTTTGTCCACTGTGAGGTAGAATTTACGTGTGGGCAGGCGGTAAAGGGTGTCGATAAAGGTTTCCTTGTCGTCGTCCTGATTACGGCGCAGTTCAAGTGCCTGCTGATCGCGGTTGTGAATCAGGCGCATGGCTTCGCTCACATCCATAGCGGGAGCTTTTGCATCGCCAAGGAAAACCTGATCGCCAAGTCCCTGACGGGTGTCGTTTGCGGTGAGCGAGAACGGCAGCGCGTCAGAATCATAAGCCTTGCGGCGTGCCTGATCAATGTACCAGTCGGTATTAAGCAGGCTCAGGTTAAGCACGCGTACATCGGTACGATAGCCTTCTACTTCCTGACAATACCAGAGCGGGAAGGTGTCGTTATCGCCATTGGTAAACAGAATGGCATTTTTGGCGCACGAAGAAAGGTAGTTCTTGGCGAAGTCGCGTGCAGTATAACGGTGTGAACGGTTGTGATCATCCCAGCCCTGTTTGGCCATGATAAACGGCACACCTGAACCAAGCACGGTAGCCAGGCCTGCGCCTGCAATGCCCGCCACTTTTGCGCGTGTGCTCAGCAAATCATAAATGGCATACACGCCCATACCAATCCACATGGCAAAGGCAAAGAACGAACCCACGTAGGCGTAGTCACGTTCGCGCGGCTGCAGCGGATACTGGTTGAGATAAAACACAATGGCTAAGCCTGTAAACAGGAACAGCAGCAGCACTACCAGCGCACTGCGCCAGTCGCGGCTGAAGTGGAAGAGCAACCCGATAATGCCCAGCAGCAGCGGCAGGTAGAAGAATGCGTTGCGGGCTTTGTTGTTGGCCAGACGCACGGGCTGGTTTTTCATTTTGCTGCCGTCAAGTGCCGTAATGCCCGACATCGACTCGCCGTACAGGCCGGGCTGGTGGCCCTGAATATCGTTCTGGCGGCCTACAAAGTTCCAGCCGAAATAGCGCCAGTACATCCAGCCCATCTGAAACTTAAACATGTAGCGCAGGTTGGCGCCCATCGTAGGTACATAAAGCGGCTGCGGATCTTCGGTATTGGCCGTTTTCGGATCTACATACGGTGTTTTGCGGCGGTTTTTCTTTACGTTGCCCCAGTACTCGTATTCCGGCACGTGGCTGCGGTTGTTCATTTCCCACATACGCGGCAGCAGGGTGCTCAGCTCCTCGTCGAAATTGTAAATCGACTGCTTGCGTGAGTCCACAATGCCATATTCGCCGGTAACTTCGTTGCGGCCATATACAGGCACACCATCGTCGGCCGGATTCTGATCGTCGAGCATGGCATTGTAATACGGGCCGTAAAGCAACGGCCAGTCGCCATACTGTTCGCGGTTAAGGTAAGAAAGCAGGCTGATGGCGTTTTCCGGGTTGTTTTCATCCATCGGTGTATTGGCCTGCGAACGGATAACAAGTACGGCAATGGTAGAGTAACCGATAAGCAGCACGGCAAACGACATAAGTGCGGTGTTAAGCACGCGCAGGTTGTTGCGGAAGTAGTAAATCAAACCGCCTGTGGCCGCCGCTGTAATAAAGATCATTCCATATTTGGTGTAGATTAACCCACCCAGAAATGCAAACAGGAAGAAAAGACCTGTGCTTACGTAGAAAATCTTGCGCACTTGTGCCGAGCCGGTTACGGTGTAGTAAATACCCGAAACCACAAAGCCGATGAGCAGCAGCATGAATATGATTGTGCCCGAGTTAAAGGGCAAACCAAAAGTATTTACAAAGAAAAGCTCGTAGTTGGCAATGCCGCTTACAATACCGGGAATGATACCGTTTTGAATGGCGCCGAGCAGAATAACTGAAATTACACCGGTGAGGAGTACGCCCTGGGTGCTGGGTTTGTATTTCTTGAAATACACCACAAACACAATGGCCGGAATAGCCAGCAGGTTAAGTAAGTGAACACCGATGGAAAGGCCAACCATGTAGGCAATAAACACCAGCCAGCGGTCGGCACGGTCGCTGTCGTCGGCATCCCAGCGCAGAATGGCCCAGAATACCACGGCCGTAAAGAACGACGACATGGCATATACTTCGCCTTCAACGGCCGAGAACCAGAACGAGTCGGAGAACGTGTAGGCCAGACTGCCGATGGCAGCCGAGCCCAGTACGGCCCACATGCGGCCACCTTCGAAAGCCTGCCCCATGGCATTTACCAAACGGCGGCCCAGCAGCGTAAGCGACCAGAACATAAACAGGATGGTGAATGCCGAAGAAAGCGCCGACGACATGTTTACCCAGTAGGCCACCATGCTTTCATCAGCAGCCATGAGCGAAAACGCACGGCCAATGATAAGGAAGGTAGGCGCTCCGGGCGGGTGACCCACTTCCAGCTTGTAGGCGCAGGCAATGTACTCGCCGCAGTCCCAGAAACTGGTGGTTGACTCAATGGTAGAGCAGTAGGTGAACGCGGCGATGAGGAAAATTCCCCAGCCAAAAATGTTATTCAACAATCGGAAACTTAAGTTCATAGGATTGAATAAGGTTACAACGGGTTGTAGTTGTTCGACGGCGAAGATAGGCAATCTGAACTATCAGAATGTGCTAAAATGCAGGGTTTACACGATAAAAAATGTAAAAAATGTCGCTTTTTCACGTTCTTTCGGATCCAGCCTCTGAGGCTGCACACGAAATTTTTAACCCAAAAATTTGGTCGAATCAATTCTGGCACTTACTTTTGTCGTCCGAAAATAAACCGGATTGTATTTTTATCTGGTTTTACTGACCGATGGTGTAACTGGCAACACGTCTGGTTTTGGTTCAGAAGAGTCTAGGTTCGAGCCCTAGTCGGTCAACAGATTCCCTCCGCATTGCTGCGGAGGGTTTTTTGTTTTTCGGGCGGCGGCTTTGCAAAATTTTCTCACCCGCGTATCCGCCCCAAATCACTTACCTTTGTCCACGTCATGCTCATACAAGTGATGAAATCCAAGATCCACCGGGTTCGGGTAACCGAGGCGGATCTCAATTACATTGGCAGTATTACCATTGATGAAAATCTGATGGAAGCCGCCAACCTCCAGGAAAACGAAAAAGTACAGGTGGTAAACATCAACAACGGCGAACGGTTAGAGACGTATGTCATAACCGGTGCGCGCGGTTCGGGTGTAATCTGCCTCAACGGGCCGGCGGCGCGTAAAGTAGCCGTGGGCGATATTGTAATTGTAATCGGCTACGGCCTTATGGAGCAGGAGGCGGCAAAAAGTTTCCGCCCCGCCGTAGTGTTCCCCGACGAAGTCACCAACCAAATCCGCTCCTGATGGCCGAAAGCAGCCGCCTGCGCAGTGCGATACGCATCGGGATTTTTCTGCTTATTGGCGGGGCGCTGGTGGTATTGCCGTTTCTGTGGTTTACACCCGAAGAAAAGGCCGCGTTTTTCGATGCCGTAAAGCGGGCCGATTATTTCTGGATGGTGGTAGCCATTGGCATTGGCTTTCTGGCGCACCTGAGCCGCGCGGTACGTTGGCGAATGCTCATGGAGCCGCTCAACCACCATCCGCGCCTGAGCACCACGTTTGCAGCGGTTATGATTGGCTATTTAGCCAACTATGCCGTGCCGCGTTTGGGCGAAGTATCGCGCTGCGGTGTGCTTAACCGCTACGACAAAGTACCTTTTACTGAGTCGTTCGGCACTGTAATCGTGGAGCGCCTTTTCGATTTGCTGACCATGGTGCTTATTTGCGTAATTACGCTTATTCTGCAATTCGATAAGCTCTCGCTGGCGGCCGATCAGTTTTTGTTTTCCAAAATCCGCGCCTTTGGTGCCGGCATTCTGCACAGCCCCACAAAACTTATCATTCTGGCGCTGGTGCTGGCGGCGGGTGTGGCGGGCTGGCTGTTTATCCGCAAACGCCTCAAAGGTGCGCTGGGCGATAAAGTACGCGGCTTCGTAAAAGGCTTTACCGACGGACTCAAAGCCGTTCGCCGGCTGCGCAGTCCGTGGCTGTTTCTGATGCATTCGCTCTTTATCTGGGCCATGTACTGGATGGCGCTCTTTGTGTGCTTTTTCTGCTTGCCCGAAACCTCGCATTTCACACTCAACGATGCACTTATACTGCTCATCTTCGGCACTATCGGCGTAGTGTTTACGCCGGGCGGACTTGGCGCTTATCAGGGTCTTGTGGCGGGCGTGCTGTTTACGCTTTACAAATTCCCCACCGAAATAGGCACCGCCTTCGGGTGGATTGCCTGGGTGCCGCAGCTGTTGTGCGTGCTGTTTTTCGGACTGCTTTCGATAATTATGCTTCCGCTGCTAAACCGCAAAAACACATGAGAGCACCCGCCGATCTGATGAGCCGCAAAATAATGACCCGCGAAGCACTGGCTCCGCTGCTGGAGCAGATGCGCTTTTTCGGCCGTAAAGTGGTTTTCACCAACGGCTGCTTTGACCTGCTGCATCTTGGTCATGTCGATTACTTAGCTAAAGCAGCTGCGTTTGGCGATTATTTTATTGTTGGCCTCAACAGCGATGCATCGGTGAAACTGCTCAACAAAGGCGCTGCACGTCCGCTGCAGGACGAACGCTCGCGCAGCCACATTCTGGCCGCGTTGCAGGTAGTAGATGCGGTGGTGCTGTTTGACGAGGAAACGCCCTACGAACTCATCAAAGCCATACAGCCCGATGTACTGGTGAAAGGCGCCGATTACAAAGTAGAGCAGATTGCCGGACACGATATTGTGCTGGCACGCGGCGGAAAAGTAGAACTTGTTGAGTTTGTGCCGGGCTATTCCACATCGGCCATTGAGCGCAAGATTAAGAGCGAATAAGTGTTTACTGAAACACCTTTATCTCCATATCATCCCACCACACTGTTTCACCATTGTTGTCATAATTCCACAGGAATATTTTCACCCTGTCTTCTTCAAAATCATTCGGGATTGAGAATTTTATCGAGAGTTTTTCCCATCCGTCAGGCGTTTTCTCATAGGGTTTATCAATAGAAATATTGATTTTGCTGCTTTTCAAATTCAGACTTCGGCTGTATGTATTCCCTTTGCACCAGATACTTACTTCGTAATTAAACCCTTTCGCAACAGCTAATTCTAATCCGCCGGCATAGGCTTCTTTTGATGAAAAGGCGAGTGATGTTTTTCCGCTTCGTGCCTGTGTGGTGGTTTTTAAATTCGCATTGCCTATGTAAATACTTTTCTGTGAAGAAGTGAACACAGAGTCGCCAAGTGTGGTTTCAAAATCAGAATTGATTGTGGCTATAAGATTAAATCGTTTTCCGGCACGCGTGGTGTCAGAGGTAATCAGCCATATTTCTTCTTTTGTTACAGGATGCCGGTACACTCTTTTGGTTTCTACGTAATTCCCGTTCGCGTCGGTAAATTCTGCCAGTTTTTTAAGTTCCGGATAGGCCTGCAGCGTGTCGGAAGAATGGATATAGAATAAAAACCGGGGATAGCGTTTGGTGAAATCACTGGTTAAGGCGGTTTCTAAAAAGTTGTCGTACTCGCCATTTGAGGAATTGAAGATCCAGCTATCGGGATAGTATTTGAGGATACGCGCAGCAAATTTCATACGAATATCGCCCGAAAAGGCCAGACCAAAGCGGAATCCACAAATTGGTGAAGGGCCATTGCAATAGGTGCTGCTGAATATTGCCGGTAATTTCCCCTGCGCATTAAACGCTTCAATTACTTCGGCTGAATGATCCTGGGGCTGAAAATTGAAATTATAATATACACGATGCGGATACAGCAGCACAACCGAAAAGACGCACACAGCCGGAATAAGTAATGTATTACGCGCAACCAACTGCAGTTTTAATTTAAGCTGCGGCCAGATTGAAAATACTGTTAGCAGTGCAGTAAGCAAAGCCAGCCCGCTGAGTATTTGTACCGAAATCAGATAATGATAGGCAAATTCTTTTGAGGCCATCGCGAGATTGGCCGCCGCGGCAATAAGAATACCGCCCAGAAGCCTGAATTTTAAGGCGTTTGGTGCCATCCATTTTTTATAACGGATAAATCCGGCTATTAAAAGTAGGGCACAAACAATTAATAGAATAATATAAATTTTGTTATGCAGATAATGCGTATAAAGATTGTTTGTAAAATCGTTTTTATTTACAAATCCTTCTTCTCCTGAACCGTATCTCCCTTTATGGGTTAGTATTCCGAAAAGGAATTGAAAAAAATGGGCGATTTTATTTTTGGCCGGAAGTACGAACAACGCAGTGCATATAAATGCACCGGTCAGATAAATTAGTTTGTAGATATTTCCGCTGAGGAGGAATAAGGGAATTGCAAAAAGTACAACTGCCGGAAATTTTGTGACAGCCATAAATGCGGTGACTATCGAAAACGCAATGGCATATCTTATTTTTCGTGCATGTGTAAGCTCCTTACAATAAAGCATGTGAATACATATTCCGCTCAGGACAATACCGCCACTGATCAGAAAAGCTTCGGGCATGAGTAAGGTGAAATAGATAATCAGAAACTGCGAAAAAAAGAGCATACACTGCATGAGCAGCGCCACTCCCATTTTTTTGCCCGAATGTTTCCACACAAAAAAGCCAAGCCACATCAGTAAAAGTGTATTTATAATGAACATGCCTGTGCGTCCGGCCATGATATACACTTCCGGATTTGCTACCACATCATCAACAACCGACGGCGCACTGCGGAAAAGATAGACTATACGTATAACCACCGCCTGAAACACCTGCACGGTGGTACCCGGGTTATCCGTATGCCCGATATCGAATGAACCGGTGGCGAGTGTGAGGCCGTTCATGAGATAGGCATAAGCCGGATCGGAACTTGTGTAGTGGCTGATGGGGTGCTGTTTAATATGCATCACGCCCAAAACCGCAACCACAGCGGGCAGGAGGAACAAAAACAGTTGTTCGCGCTTGAGATTTATGAACGACAATAGTTTCATATCAGGTGCGAAAGATAACGAATCTCTGGTAAGCTGTACTGCGTAATTACGGGTGAGCTATGCCAAAAACCTGTTGATGAATTGGTTCCGGCGGCGATGCAAAAAGGTGTTTTCGGCAGTATCTTCGTAAGCACATTATGGCCAAAACCAAGTCTGTTTATTTCTGTCAAAACTGCGGTGCGCAGTCGCCCAAGTGGATTGGTAAATGCCCTTCGTGCGGGGAGTGGAACACGTATGCGGAGGAAATTGTGAGCAAGGTTTCACATCCTCAGGCTCCGGCGTTTGTGAGTAAGTCGTCGGGCGGGCGGGTGGCCAGGCCGCAGTTGCTGAGTGCTGTTACCGTGGGCGAAGAAGTGCGGCTGCCGGTTTACGACAAAGAGCTGAGCCGTGTGCTTGGCGGCGGACTGGTGCCGGGTTCGCTCATTCTTTTTGGCGGCGAGCCGGGCATTGGCAAATCCACACTCATGCTGCAACTGGCCGTAAACCTCAAAGGCATGCGTGTGCTGTATGTGTCGGGCGAGGAAAGTGAACAGCAGATACGCATGCGCGCCGAGCGTATTGGCATTCATAATCCCGATTGTTTCATTCTCACCGAAACGAGCACGCAGCATATTTTCCAGCAGATTGCTGAAATAGAGCCGCAACTGCTTATCATCGACTCGATACAAACCCTGCATACGGCACATGTAGAATCATCGCCGGGCAGTGTGTCGCAGGTGCGCGAGTGTGCGGCTGAGCTTTTGCGCTATGCCAAAGAGTCGGATGTGCCGGTGTTTCTCATCGGCCATATTACCAAGGAAGGTTCGCTGGCCGGGCCCAAGGTACTTGAGCACATGGTGGATACCGTGCTTCAGTTTGAAGGCGACCGCAACCATGTGTATCGTTTGCTGCGCACCGTGAAAAACCGTTTCGGCAGCACTTCCGAGCTTGGCATTTATGAAATGCAGGGCAGCGGCCTGCGCGAAGTAAGTAACCCTTCGGAAATTCTCATCACCGCGCGCGAAGAACCGGTGAGCGGAGTAACCATAGCCGTACTGCTCGAAGGCATGCGGCCCATGCTCATTGAAACGCAGGCATTGGTAAGTACTGCGGCCTACGGCACACCGCAACGCTCAAGCACCGGTTTCGATTTGCGCCGCTTAGCCATGCTGCTCGCCGTACTCGAAAAACGTTGCGGCTTCCGCCTCGGACAAAAAGATGTATTCCTGAACATAGCCGGCGGCCTCAAAGTAGAAGACCCCGGCATTGACCTTGCCGTGGTGTGCGCCGTACTTTCCAGCAATGCCGATATTCCCATTGCTCCCGGCGTGTGCTTTGCCGCCGAAGTAGGCCTGAGCGGCGAAATACGCCCTGTAAACCGCATTGAGCAGCGCATTGCCGAAGCCGAGAAATTAGGCTTTAAGGAAATTTATATTTCCAAATACCACAAAGGCTTAAAGCCCGGCGATTACGGCATTAAGCTGCATCAGGTGGGGAAAATTGAGGAAGTGTTTGGCGGGTTGTTCGGGTAATTATGTAACACACTAACGCAAACCATCTTTCACATCCTGCACGCGCGGCCCGCCAAACGCATAGGTAATGCCCAGCCGCGAGCCCAGCGACGATTGCTGCTGCTGCGTTTCAGTGTTAATGGTGAAATCATTGCCAAACGTGTAAGTAAGCAGCATATCCTGCGTGAGCCGGTAATTGGCCGTGAGCGAAGTTTTGAAATCCGCATTGTATTTCAACGTCACCTGTCCGCTGCTGCCTGAAGATGATGCGCCAATCACTTCCCACTGAAAACGCTGAATGAGTTCGGCATTGATGCTCCAGCGCTCACCTTCAATCATTACCCTTCCGCCAAAATCGAAATTATTGAAACGCGAAAGCGTATCAAATTTAGAAGAAAGAAAACGCGCCAGCCCTCCAACTTCGAAATGCCCGTTTTCGGTGCGATACGTGCCGGTAAACCAGATTCCGAATTTGGGCACTTTTGAAAACGTAATATCATTTCCCGGAAAATCAAGCAACATGGCCGCCGCCATTTCCACACAAAGTCCGTAGCGTTGTGTAAGCGATTCTACAACCTGATTGTAATTCGACATAAAATCAGCCTGCTCAGTAATGGCAATCATGGCCGCATTAAGCTGAGTAAAAATTTCGGTGTTTGATTTTCCTTCGGCATACATCTGTACAGCTATCTCGCGCAGGTTCTGTTCAATCATGGCATTCACCACGCCTGTATCAGCCAGATGATTACTGCTTTTGAGTGATTCGGCACAGCTTTTTTTGAGCGTGCTGATCAAACTGTCGGCACTTTTGAACTTGTTTTTTCCGGTTACCTGGAGTTGTTGAAGTGCGGTGGTAACCGTGAGGATATTGAGCTGTGTGGCCAGCAGTGCCCTGAACGCATAGCGCCCTTTTGAGGTAGGTTTAAATTCGGCCAATTGCGTGCGGTAACCCAAACCCATACGCGGATTTGTTTTTGAGGTATCGTTGTAGGTTTTGAAATCGCCGGTGGCAAGCGAGAACGAAGAGTTGATGCGCAGTGTATTCCAGTTGAATCCGTTGTCTTTTCGACCGTATATAAATGAGGGTGAGTTGGACGGATTGATTTCCCGGAGCGTAAAGAAAGGATTGAATTCAACGGCAATGTTTTTGGGAATCACAAATTTGTTGTCCTGAAAAAACGAGTTGGTGAGATTGGTTTCCAGTTCACGCCATGATTTCGGTCGTGAAATTTCGGTGGGTTGCACGCCAAGAATGGTAAAGCCCGGTGAAGACGGTGTTTTCAGTTCATCAAGTTTAATCTGATCGGTGCTTTTTTGTGCGTGCAGCGAAACAGAAAGAAGGAGAAAGGCGAGGAAAAATGATTTCATGTGAAAGGGCGCTAAATGAAAATGACGGTGATCTTGAACTGAATACTTTCTCCCTGATAGCTGGTTGTGGCGGTAAATGATTTCGAATATTTACCGCATTTTACAATCACGGTCATTTTATTGCTTTGCGTATCAAAATCAGTTACCAATGCCTGGCAATACATTTTTTTGCCGTGCAACTGACTGCCTTTTCCAATAGATACGTTTTTTATACTGCCCACCTGCGAGCCGCCTGCGGGTGTTATCAGTGAACAGTCGCCGGTTTGCGGCGATTCAATGCTCATGGACACTTTTTGCTCCGTGGCCTCATCCTCGGCGGCGAGGGTAATTGTCCAATCGAAATCTTCTGTTTTTGACATGGTTCGGGTTATGCACAAGTGAGTAATTGGTTTGGTGCTTTGCGAAAAGTTTGGCCGAAATAATAAACGGATGCTTCCGCAAATGACACAGCCAAATTACAATTAAATGCAAACTATTTACGCCGGGCTGTAAAACCTGTTCAGCTCACTGCACTTTCGAGGAGCGTAAGCGTGCCGTTATCGGCATCGAGTGTGCAGGAAACACCCAGGGGCAGGGTGAGTTTATCGCGCACATGTCCAAAGGGGAAACCGGTAACTACCGGGATGCCCAGATTGCCAAGTTTTTGCTGCAGCACTTCGGTAAGTGTAAACGATTTGTCGGGCTCTTCGGCGTCGCATTTGGTGCAGGCGCCCCACACAATGCCGCTGAGTTTGCGCAATGCGCCGGCCAGTTCGAGTTGCGTGAGGAGGCGGTCTATGGCGTAGGGTTCTTCTTCGGTTTCTTCGAGGAAGAGGATGGCGTTGGTAAAGTCGGGTTGCCAGGGTGTGCCCAGCAGTGCGCAGAGTACGGTGAGGTTTCCGCCCAGCAGGATGCCGGTGTTTTTACCGCCGTGTAAAACGCCATGATTTTGACCGGGTAACAAGCGCAACGTGTGCGGGCCTGTTTGGGTGGTGAGTTGCAGGAATTGTGTAGTGGTAAAACCTTCCCAGGTGGAATTGCCCACCGGGCCGTGAAACGTAACCATACCGGTGTGTGCCTGAAAGGCAAGCAGCAGTGTGGTAATATCGCTGAAACCGCTTAGCACTTTTGGGTTTGCCGCAGCTTTTTGCAAATCGAGCAGCGGGAGCAAACGTGCGCAGCCCCAGCCGCCGCGCATGGCTACGATGCCGTGTACATTGCGGTTTTCGAAGAGTTGTTGAAGTTCGGCAGCGCGTTGTGCATCGGTGCCGGCGAGGTAGCCGTGGCGGAGTTTGAGCGTGTCGCCGTGCATAACGCGAAAGCCGGCCGCTTCAATGGCCAGCGTGGCCTTTTGTATGCTTTCGTCGTTAAAGATGGCGCCGGCAGGCGCAGTGAGTGCAATAAAATCGCCTTTACGCAAACGCGGCGGCCTGAGGAGTTTGCGTTCACTTTGCGGCTGCGCGCGAAGCGCGGGCGTAAGTGCCGATGCGGCGGCAAGCGCCAGTGCGCGTTGCAGAAATAAACGACGGTTGCTGCGATGCATGTATGTGAAGATAGCAAATTGCGCGCCGCATTGCTTTGCCTGTACACATAACGGGCTGGTATTTTATTGCACCGGACGGTTTGGGTGCATAGCCCGGGGTGTAATGGAAATGCAGCCTTGCAGTATGTATTTTCATTACCATGCTGCATTGCAATGGAACACCGGAGCGAACGTTCTTTTGAAATACCTGTGGTTCGCTCCTCCTCTTTTATTTTCGCGCAACAATCAATCGCAATGCCGCCGTGTATTCAGGTTGTGTGCGGAGATGTCCGTACTTTTTATCCCACTCGCCCGACATAAGTTCGGTTTCCAGACGTTTCACGAGCAGCTCTTCCTCGCCCGGTTTCAGAAAGCCCCAGGCCGATTGCGACTTACGCACTTCAGGAAGCAGAAACATTTCGGGGCGTCCGAAAAATGCTTCCTGAAAACCGTCGGTACAATGCAGGGTAACCGGAATTTTTATCACTTCGCAATTATCGCCCAGTGCGGCTGTAATGCGTTCGATTTTCGGGTAGCGGGTTTTTTCCACTTCAATGAGCTCGGGGAAATAATGCACGTTCCAGAATTCGTGCAGGGCATCGGGATCAAATGTCATTATGACCACCTTGTTTTTTGCTACGCGATGTAGTTCGCGCAGGCCCTGTTCAATGTCGGGCCAGTGGTGTACGGTAACCATAGCCATTACGGCATCAAATGCATTATCATCAAACGGTAATGCACCTGCCACACCATTTACAGCCGGATTTTTGCCCGCTTCCAGTCGCTGCATGCGCATGCGTGCTGAAGGTTCAACGGCCACCACATACTTATCTTCCGGTTCATACGAGCCCGCACCTGCGCCTACATTGAGCACGGTGTGCGCATTGCCGAGAGCGTGGTGTATGTGGGCGGCTATGTGTTTGTCGGCACGGCGTATCTGGCTGTAGTGCTGCCCGTGTGCGTTGTAGTCGAAAGCCGGGTTTGCGATTTGCATGAGTGGAAGTTTGTGGTGGTGAAAGTAGGGCTAAAGGTGTTTAGAAAAATCACTCTTAATCAATTTAACACTTATTCCGCCTTCAATTCAAAACCATGTAAATATTAATAAATGAAAACCGGGTTTGTCAAACAGACAAACCCGGTTTTCATTTGAAAATAACTATCGAAATATACAATCGAAAAACATGATCGAAAAAACGATCGAAGAACCACTCAAGTCACCGCAACTGTCATTTCGAGCGGAGCCGAGAAAGACAGTTAGTTCCCCAGCACTTTAAACAACTCATCCAGTTTAGGCGTGAGTACAATATCGGTTCGGCGGTTTTTGGCGCGTGCTTCGGGTGTTTTGGCGGCATCTACAGGCATGTGTTCACCGTGTCCGGCCGCAGTAATACGCTTGGGATCGATGGCTTTGTTCTGCAGCAGAATTTTGGTTACCGAAGTGGCGCGCATTACGCTGAGGTCCCAGTTGTCTTTTATTTCGCCGGCACCTTTCATGGGCACATCGTCGGTGTGGCCTTCTACCATTACATTAATATCCGTGTTGGCGGCGAGTACATTGGACAGTGTTTTTAGTGCTTCTTCGCCTTTGGGCTGCACTTTGGTGCTTCCGGTGGCAAAGAGGAGTTTGTCTTCCATCGACACATAAATCTTACCGTTTTTCTGTTCAATGGTAAGTCCGTTTCCTTCAAAGCCCACGAGCGCCTGTTTTACTTTGAGTCGGATATCGTTAAGCGCCTGATCTTTTGCAGCCAGTGCGGCTTCGAGTTCTTTCACACGGGCTTCGCGTTTGCCAAGCTCGGTTGTCAGCGAGTCGAGCGAGCGTTTCTGTGCGCGCATGCTGATGTCCACACGACGCAGCGAATCTTCCTTGCGGATAAGTTGTTCCTGAGTCAAGTTGAGTTTGCCCACCAGCTGTGTGTTTTCGGTGGTGGTGCGCTGCATGAGTTCGCGGTTTTGCTTGAGCAGCAATTCGTAGTTGGCCAGCAGCTGGTCGTACTGTGCGGTAATACGGCGGAAAGATGTGCCGCAAATCGACGTATCGCGGCGCAGCCCGTCGAGCTGTTTGTTGGTTTCGGTAAGCTGGCGGTTAAGCTCGTTTACCTGTGTTTCGTAGTTCTGGTTGCTGGTTTTGGCGGTGGCCAGTTCGGCTTCGGCCGCTTTACGGCGTGCTACTTCTTCTTCATACTTTCTCCCGCTCACACAACCGGCTGTTACAGCCACGGCAAGTATCAATGCAAAAACGAAAATGTTTCTCATGGTTATTCAGGTTAATTGGGTAAAGGTAAATCACCGGTACGGAACCTGAAAACACCTGCAACCAAGTTATTAACTGTTTAGTGTGAGCGCAATTACAAAAAAGCCCGGCAGTTGTGGCTGTCGGGCTTTATTAGGCTATAAGCTGCTTATTTTGCGGCCGAATCGCCAGCGGCTTTCTGGTCTTCGGCTTTTTCTTTGTAAAACCACACGCTTGTAAAATCGCGGAACTCCATCTGGTTAATGTCGAAACCGCGCACGTTTTTGTTTACCAGGCGGTCGTTTTGCTCATAGTAAATGGGCATTACGGCGGCATCGTTCATGGCCTGCTGTTCGGCCATGGCAAAGAATTTAGCGCGGCTTGCGGGCGCTACCTCGTTCATGGCGGTTACAAAAAGCGAATCGAATCGGGCGTTTTTGTAACGGCTGGTATTGAGCGGCGATTTTTCCGCATCGGCGGGCACATGTGAGCCGTGGAGAATGGTAAGGAAGGTCTCCGGATCGGGATAATCAGCATACCATGATGTGCGCCAGAAAAGTACTTTGCCCGACTCTATCGATTCGAGGTTTTGTCCGAAGGGCACTGTTTCAATCCGCACATTAATGTTAAGCACTTCGCGCAGCTGGTTGCTCACGTATTCGGCCGTGAGGATGTTTCGGTCGCCGCCGCCGCTGTTTATTTGCAGCGTAATTTCGGGGAAGCCTTTTCCGCCGGGGTAGCCCGCTTCGGCCAGTAGCTTGCGTGCTTTGTCGGGATCGAAATTAAAACCGGTAATGCTTTTGGCATCATAACCATTCATACAGGGCGGTGTAATACCATAATTGGCGGCTTCGGCATCGCCCTGAAGAATTTTATCAGCCACCTGCTCACGGTTTATGGAGTAGCAGAACGCCTGACGCACTTTCACATTGTTAAACGGAGCTTGTGTGGTAAGGAAGCCGTAGAACGTGGTGCTGAGTGAGGGCGATGTTTGAAGTATAAAGCCATTAGGACGCTTTTTGGCATTTTCCAGATCGCCCATAATGTCTTTGCTCATTTCTACCGGCAGGCGGAAAATCATATCAAGCTCATGGCTGTTGAATGCAAGAATTTCGGCACGCTTGTCCTTTATAAACTTAAACTGAAGCTGATCGAGGTAAGGCAAACGATTGCCCCACTCATCGTATTTCCAGTAGTTGGAATTACGCTCAAGCACAACCGTTTCACTTTTCTTGATCACTTTTTGCGTAAACGGACCCGTACCCACGTTGTGGTCGTTAATATCCTCGCCGTATTTCTGCACAGCCTCCTTCGGGAAAATCCAGCAGCCGGGAGTGGCCAGAATATTCAGAAAGCCGGGGTTAGGCGACGTAAGCCTGATTTCAAGGGTAGAGTCGTTCACCACAACCACACCCGAAACTGTTTTCGATTTCTGGCTGTAGCAATCTGCTGCACCTGCCACACGGTCTTTGAATGTGGACTGGTATTGCTTGTTGCGTGGCGAGGGTGTGCAAAGCAGATCAAAGCAGTATTTCACATCTGCGGCATTCACCTTGCGGCCTTTACCATCGGGTGTAAAGCAGGCATCGTTGTGAAAAAACACATCGTTACGCAAATGGAACACGTAGCGGGTTGAACTGTCGGCAACATCCCAGCTGCGCGCAATGGCCGGCATAACCGAAAGGTCTTTCTGGTTGTATTTCACCAGACCTTCGAAAATTTGCGCACCAATGCGGTAACCCGCCACTTCCGTAATTTCAATAGGAAATAATGAGCGGTAATCTTCCAGCTCATTCATGCGGAATACTCCGCCATATTCAACCTCGCCTTTTGCTTTACGTGTAGAGTCGCTGGCATTTTTATCTCCGCCACAGGCAGAAATACCGGCCACAACTACCCCAATGGCAAGCAACGGAACGAGCACCGTCTGTAAACGTTTCATATAAGAAAGGTAATCAGCGTTTATTATGATCGTAAGGGCGCCACAATGTAGTCAAAAAAACAAAACGTGTGCAAACAGCTATGCTTTGATACTTACTAAAATATCAGAATCCCGACATTGGCTATTGAAATAGCTGAAACAATCGACAAGCTAATTGATTGTATCGACGAGTTGTAATGGTAATGTTAACTCGCCGATTACAAATTGCACTCCGAAAAGCGGAATTTTCTACTTGTTTCCCCTAATTTTCACTATTAACACCTGTTGCTGTTTTTTTGTTCAGTTTTAGGGTTGAAATAGGGCTTATTGTTTCTACAAATGAAGTACCGCGGAATGTGTTCATAAGACTTTATTTCCATGAAAAGCAGCTGATATGCCACATATACTGATACGCCGTTTTTTACATCCGGTGCGTTAAACATTTCCCCACAGCCGTCCAGCCGTCGGCAGTATTAAATCGTTTCCACCGCAGCCTGAATAAGGCAAAGTCGTATGTAACACCAATGCGCGGATTCTCAAAAAACGAAATCCCCATTGCCCCGTACCAAGCACACACCGCATGCGCCACATGTAGTTGTTGTAGCGGTCTTCAAAATACCCCATGCTTGAAATAGAGGCTTTGCGTGTAAACGCTTTAATGCTACAGACCAGGCATTTATTAGCGCCGGCAACACAGCAAAAATCAGCACATACGCAAAGCGTTTGAGGAGAATCGGAATTTTCATCAGGTTTACGCTTAGCTTAAAACAGCAATTTCATTTGCATAAATCCAATGCGTGGGTAAAGCAATGCAGCAAGCTAAAAAATGTATCTGCACCGGGTTAAAAATCCACATCTACCAGAATCGGGCAGTGGTCAGAGTGTACGGCATCGGCCAGTATGGCGGCGCGTTTCAGCTGCTTTTCCAGTGTGTTGCTTACCATGTTATAGTCAATGCGCCAGCCTAAGTTGCGCGCACGTGAGTTGAAGCGCTGGCTCCACCAGGTATATTGGTGCGGCTCCGCATTAAAAGCACGGAACGAATCAATAAAGCCGCTGTCTATAAACTTGCCAATCCATTCACGCTCCTCCGGCAAAAAGCCCGATGTTTTAGCGTTACTCACCGGGTTGTGAATGTCTATCGGCTTGTGGCAAATGTTCCAGTCGCCGCCAATTATCAGCTTCTTGCGCTTTTTCTTCAGCGTATCAATGTAGGTCTGGAAGTAATCCAGAAACCCGTATTTAAACTGCTGCCGTTCATCGCCCGTTGTGCCCGATGGCATATATACACTCATTACCGATACATCGCCATAATCAGCACGCAGTATGCGGCCTTCAAAATCGTAAAGAGCATTGCCGCAACCCACTTCCACATGTGTCGGTTTCTCGCGCGAGAGTATGGCTACACCGCTGTAGCCCTTTTTCTGTGCCGGATGCCAGTAGTGGTGCGTAAAACCTGCAGCTTCAAAATCAGCCAGATTCAGCTGCTCCGGTTGTGCCTTAATCTCCTGCAGCAGCACAATATCCGGCGCCGCAGCCTTAACCCAGTCAAACCAGCCTTTATTAATTGCAGCACGTATGCCGTTCACATTGTACGAAATAATTTTGGCCATAAGCTAAAGTTGAACAGCGAAGATAAGCCGTTGCGGCCAAATGTGCGGGGCGTTTACCCTATTGCCGAAAGTTTCAGCAGACAAAGTCAGCAAACAAGCTGCCAAGCTGCGGAAAGTTTCAGCAGACAAGCTTACAAGCTGCGGAAAGTTTCAGCAGACAAAGTCTGCAAACTTTCCGCCGGGGTTAAACAAGTCTCCAGACTTGTTTAAAGTGCTAATCACGTAAGAAGGAGCAATTTCTGCTGCATTTCAAACAACCACCTGTCCCGTGTTCCGCTATACTCCCAAGCTGCGGAAAGTTTCAGCAGACAAAGTCTGCAAACTTTCCGCTATGGTTAAACAAGTCTCCAGACTTGTTTAAAGTGCTAACCACGTAAGAAGGAGCAATTTCTGCCGCATTCCAAACAACCACCTGTCACGTGTTCCGCTATACTCCTTCCCCGCATTTATTGCGGGGAGGGTGCCGCTCCACCCGGGGCTAATTAGTTACGTCAGGTTCATTAAAACACCACCTGTTCCCCGCCCCCCGCATTTGCACCGTTCAAAAAATCACTATTTCTCCAAGGCTTGAAATGCAGCTACCTGAACCTTTCTTATCGTATAAATTGTTTCAGCGCCAGGCATTCCCTGTTTGCCTTGTACACCGTCTGTGCCATTTTTCCCATTCTGCAGGTGTGCACAGGCATTTGGCAGCGACGAATAACCGCTAATCGAACCACCTTTGCCGGCAAAGCCGCCCGTGCCGCCATTACCGCCCTTGTTGTACACGGCTATATTCAACTCACCGCGCGTCACATTCGTGTCGAGCACAAATTCTACATGTCCGCCATCGCCTCCTTCACCGCCATCGCCTCCGTTTCCGCCATCGGCAGCCGGGCAGCACACGGCAGTGTTGTTTACATCGGCAATAAGGCCATCGCCGCCACTCCCTCCGTTAGCGCCACTTCCACCCACACCGCCTGTTACATCAAACACCAGCATGGCTGCCGTATTGCGCATAAACAGCTGTTCGGTGTTAGCCGTAATATCTTTTACCAAAATGGCAAGCAAGGGTGTGGGTGCATTTTTAAGCGTCACTTTTTTTATCAATACCTGCAGCGCATGGCCCGCACCGCCCGGTTTACCGTCTGTACCACTTACGCCATCACGGGCGCATTTTTTACAATCTCCGTTTTCAGGATCCGAGGCATCACGCCCGCCAAACAAAAGTGTTTTCAGCATGGTTGCATCATTACCCGCATTGCCCGTAGCGTTGATATTTAGCGGTAGCGAAAAATCTATTTTCGTTCTCCACTCGCCACTTATTTTGTGCGCTTTTTTGTGTTTTACAATAATTATAAGTTCTCCATTTTCCAGCCCCGATAAATCGTCATTCAGTTTCACCAGATTGGGGGCTAACCAGCTGCCTCCTTTCACTTCTGTTTGCAATTCTGAAAACGAAATGCGTTTGCGGCGTTTGTGTGCATCAGTACTTTTCTGATAGTTTTTGCCCTTATATTCATAAATCACATCAGCTTCAATAGCCGATGTTTGTCCCGGAAACATACTGAACACACTCCCCGGCCGCACGTCAATGCGGATAATGTGTTCGGGCTTACAAGCACTATGGTAACTCAGTGTTGTTTGCCCCGTGTGCAGCATCCGTGCATATACACACAACTCAGGTTGTGGTCTGCCCCAAAAAAGTGCAAACGGAAGTATGATTATGAAAAGTATGCGCATACGTGTTTATCAAGACCAAAGATCTTCTTTTGGGTTGTTTCTAATATGACCGATTAACATCTTTTTTGCACCACATTTTTATGTGGAAAGTGGTTAATAGATAATCTGCATAAAATTGGTTACCATAATTGAGCCGCTTATCATACCACGGAATGCTTCGGCTTACAAAATTCATCCTGCCTAAGTCTAAGCAGACAAAGTCTGCAAACCACGCCCACCCAAGCTTACAAGCTGCGGAAAGTTTCAGCAGACAAAGTCTGCAAACTTTCCGCCGGGGTTAAACAAGTCTCCAGACTTGTTTAAAGTGCTAACCACGTAAGAAGGAGCAATTTCAGCCGTATTCCAAACAATCACCTGTCCCGTGTTCCGCTATACTCCTCGGAAACGCTGCAAATACAGCAGTCTGCACCTGCGGGGTGCCGCTCCACCCGGGGCTAATTAGTTACGTCAGGTTCATTAAAACACCACCTGTTCCCCGCCCCCGCAAAATTTCCCCCCACCCCCAGCGTTATACACAGGCACGATCAAGCCCCTCCGCAAATTCAGCCCGGGCTTTCGTACTTTTAGCGAGGTGAATCTGCAGCAGGTCTTTCGTTTGCGCCATGTGCTGCTGTTGTGCTTTTTCCTTTCGGGCACAGCGGCCGGGCTGCACGCACAAACCTCCGACAACCTGCGCAGCCGCACCCTCGCTCCGGCCGATACAATCCGGCTCGACACACTCAGCATCATCCCCGAAACATTTCTCCTTCGCCTCGGTACCGATACTGTGCCCGCTTCCTGCTACCAGCTCAACGCCGCTGCTGCTTATGTCGTACTGCCGCCCTGCGCACCACGTACCGATAGTTTGCGCATCAGCTACCGCGTGTTTCCGGTGTACTTTGCGGCCACCGCCCGCCGCAAGGATCCCGTGCAGCTTACCGCACCACCCGGCCGCAGCATCAACCCGTTTGTATATAAACCCGGCGAACAAAAGCGCGATGATATCTTCGCCATGAACGGGCTCAACAAAAGCGGCTCACTGGCACGCGGCATTTCCTTTGGCAACAACCGCGATGTATCGGTAAACTCCAGCCTCAACCTCCAGCTCTCCGGCCGCCTTACCGAAAACATCGAACTCACCATGGCGGCTACTGATGATAATCTGCCCATTCAGCCCGATGGGACCACGCAACAGCTGCAGGAGTTCGACCGGGTGTATATTCAGCTGGCAGGCAAAGGCACGCGCCTCATTGCGGGCGACTTTTTTACCACGCGGCCGGCGGGTTATTTTATGAATTACAGCAAGCGCGGGCAGGGTCTTTACGTAACCAGCCGCCAGCGTGTGGGCAATGCCGCCTCGGCCGATTCGCTCAAACAGCCCTTGCTGCTGGTAACCGGCGGCGCAGCCGTATCAAAAGGAAAATTTGCACGCAACATCGTGCAGGGCATCGAGGGCAATCAGGGCCCCTACCGCCTGCGCGGCGCCGAAAACGAATTGTTCATCGTGGTACTTTCCGGCACCGAAAAAGTGTTTGTGGACGGGCAGCTGCTTGTGCGCGGACAGGAGAACGATTACATTATCGACTACAATACGTCGGAAATTACATTCACCGCAAAGCAGCTTATTACCAAAGACAAGCGCATTGTGGTGGAGTTTCAGTACACCGACCGCAACTATGCCCGCTCGCTGCTGCTGGCCGGGGCCGAATACCGCACCCAGCGCTGGGGTGTGCGGCTGCAGGCGTTTTCGGAACAGGACAGCCGCAATCAGCCCCTGCAGCAAACACTTACTGATGTGGACAAACTCACGCTCACACAGGTGGGCGATACACTTTTGCAGGCCGTAGTACCCGGGGCCGACAGTGTGGGCTTCAGCAATGATGTGGTGCTTTACCGCCAAACCGATACGCTGGTAAACGCCGCGCTGTATCCCGATGTGTTTGTGTTTTCAACCGATCCGTCGGTGGCGCACTGGCGGGTTACGTTTTCGTTTGTGGGCGCGGGGCGCGGTAATTACCGGCAAATCAATGCCTCGGCAAACGGAAAGGTGTTTGAGTGGGTGGCGCCCGTGGGCAATCAGCCGCAGGGCGAATACGAGCCGGTTATTCTGCTCGTTACACCCAAGCAGCGCCAGCTTGTTACATTCGGCGCCGACCGCCGCACCAAGAAAAATGCGGTGTTCAGCGCCGAGGCGGCTTACAGCAACAACGACCTGAATACATTCTCTGCCGCCAACAGTAACGACGATAAAGGCTATGGTTTTTTTCTGCGCGGGGCTGATACCTTGAAGCTGCGCGATTCGCTGCGCCTGCTGGCCGATGTGAGCACTGAAGTAGTGAGCCGCTTTTTCACGCCGGTTGAACGCTACCGTGCCGTGGAGTTTGAGCGCGACTGGAACCGTGGCTTTCAGAATGCGGGCGGTGCGGGCTGGCAAAATACATCGGGCAGTGCGCTTTCGCTGGCGGCCGCAGCGGGGCAGCAGCTGGCGCAGGGCGGCGTGCAGTTGCAGCGTTTAGGCTTTGGCACGGCCGGCTACCGGTTTGGTATGTTTCTCGAAGGCAGCAACTACACCGGCTTGCGGCATGCGCTCACTACTACGGTGGCACGCGGCGGTTTCAGGCTCAGTGCCGACGGGAGTTTGCTCACCAGCACAGGTGCGGTGGGTGCCACTGAATTTTTGCGCCACAAAGTGGCTGTGCAACAAATTGTGGCAAAGAAATGGATGATTGCCGCACGCGAACAAACCGAAACTTCGCGTGTACAAAAGCCGCAAAGCGACTCGTTGCAAACCTCCAGTTTCGGGTATTTCGAGTGGGAGGTGCGCGCCGGTACGGCCGATTCGGCTTTGCGTGCGTTTCAGCTTTTCTACAGCCGCCGCAACGATAATCTGCCCACGCCGCTTACACTCAAACAAGCGGCCATTGCCGAAAACCGTGGCGGCACATTTTCGCTCAAACAAAATCCGAACCAGCAAATCCGCCTCACACTCAACTGGCGCACACTGCGCATTACCGATACCGTGCTGGCTCCGCAGCAGCCCGAAAACACACTACTCGGCCGCTTCGAGTACAATGCGCGGTTCTGGAAAGGTATTGTAACCGCGAATACATTCTACGAAGCCGGCTCCGGACTCGAAGTACGCCGCGAGTTTTCGTACCTCGAAGTGCCCGTGGGGCAAGGCACCTACACCTGGACCGATTACAACGGCAACGGCGTAAAGGAACTCAACGAATTCGAAATAGCCGTCTTTACCGATCAGGCTTCCTACATCCGCATTTATACGCCCACCAATCAGTTCATACGCGTGTACACCAACCAGTTTACACAAAGCATAAACGTGCGTCCTGCCGTGCGCTGGGCCAATGAAAAAAAGTTCAAAGGCTTTCTGGCGCGACTGTCTGATCAGTTTGTGTATCGTGTGGAACGCAAAACTACCAGCAGTGATGCGGCTGTAGCATTGGTGCCGCGCCTCGACGATGCGAATGATGCCGAGCTTGTGTCGCTATCGGCCTCGGTGCGCAACACGGTTTTCTTCAATCAGCTCAGCAGTAAATTCGGTGCCGATTTTTCGGTGCAGGATATCCGCAGTAAAATCCTGCTCACCAACGGACTCGAATCACGCGGCAACACCTCGCGCGAGTTTCGTGTGCGCTGGAACATTACACGCGCACTGCTGCTCAGTACCGAAATGAAGGAAGGTGTAAAAACAAACAGCAGCCAGTTTTTCAGCACGCGCAATTTCAGCATCCGCTATTACGAGGTGGCTCCTCAGTTCAGCATTCAGCCCGGCACTACATTCAGGCTCAGCATTGGTTATCGCTATGCGCAAAAGCAAAATGCGCCGGGCTTAGGCAATGAGAGTTTGTTTCTCAACAAACTCAGCACTGAAGTAAAATACAATGTACTTTCAAAAGGCAGCCTTAACGCCGAGCTTGCCTGGATCAGCATGAACTACAACGGCAGCGCCACTTCTGCCGTAGCGTGGGATATGCTTGAGGCACTTAAGCCGGGGCAGAATTATACCTGGCGTGTAAACTGGCAGCGTGCACTTGCAAACAACCTGCAGCTTACACTCGGCTACGAAGGACGTAAGTCTGATGCAACCAAAGCCATACACACCGGCAGCGCACAAATCCGGGCCATGTTCTGATTATTTGCCGTTTACCACAAACGATTGTGGCCGCGAATTACCGTATTCCTCCCTCACAAAATAAATTCCGGGCGCAAAATCATTAACCCGCACAACCGTCTGATTTCCCTGAACGGGTATCATTTTTATCACTTTCCCGTTTATGTTTGTGATGATGTAAGTAGTATTAACCGGTGCAAGATCATTTCTGCGGATGTAGAGTATATCACTTGCCGGATTGGGAAAAAGCTGAAAGGCAGATTCAGAAACCGACTCATTCCGTATTGATGTAATACCCGGAATATGAACCCTCAGATAAGCTGTGGCATTGGGGCGCAGCGGAAATGAAAAGACGGAATCTGTAATTGTAACTGTGGTTGAGGTGAAATTGTTTCGGAACGGATAGAGATAAGCCGTAGCCGTTTGTCGTGTATATCCTGCATTAATTAAGGAATCATACACAGGTATTACATTGTTTTGAATTGAGTCAACAATTATTAATTCTCCGCTGTGCTGCCCTGTAATTCCGGTAAGTTGTAATGTAACTGTGCGTCCGTTTCGGAATACGGAATCGGAATACTGGTAGTAGGGAATTAACTGATTAATTGCCGTGGTTAACGGTGTGGTGGCCGGAAGCTGAATAAGTCCGCGATAAATGGAATCGAGCAGGGTTTCGGATGCCAGCCCTTCATTGATAAGATCGTTTGTGTTGAAGTTCATTGTGTAGAGCAGGCGGGCTGTGGCTTCCGAAACAGGCGGCAGCTGATAAGCGGCAACCACAACCTGAAGCGTGTCCTGATGTGATGATGCGGCTGCCAGCAGATTTGTACTGTCTGAATAGTTGACCGGAATTCTTGCCCCTTGCAGCCTGTTCAGCAGTTGCATTGATTTCCAGGCAGGCTTGTGCAAGCTGGCCCAGCTTACCACACCGTAGTCGTTGTGAAATTCGGTTGCGGAAGAATCAAAATCCTGCCAGGCTGCTACCGACTGTGCGCTTGCGCCGTATGCTTGCAGGAGTATGGTGTAATACGACATATACCCGCTGCTGTATTCCGTATCGCGCAGCGGTGTGGCAAGGTTCCATTCCGATACCATGAGCGGCACAAGCCCGTGCCCCGAACTGATTAATTTCTGCCGGAGAAACGTCATTTCCTGCGGAATGGCGTGTGCAACCACATCAAACTTATGCCAGGAGATAAAATCGAGCGGCGTGCCCCAGCTCACACAACTGTCGATAAGATTGGCAATAATGGTTTGATTGAGTTGAGTCTGACTCAGCGTACCAAGCGGAGGAATGGAGCCGAAAATTGAGGTAAACTGCGAAACTGCAGGCCCTCCTACACGCACGTTCGGGTGCGCTGTTTTTATGGCTGTATAGCTGCGGTGAAAGAATTCGAAATATTGCTGCGGAGTGCCTTGCCAGTAGAAATTATCAGGCTCATTCCAGATTTCGTAGTCAATATCAAGCCCCCATTGTACACTCATTTTCTGCACCACACTGTCGAGCAGTTCAGCCCAAACGGTATAATTGGCCGGAGGATGACCGTGATGCACATTCCACGACGGATCACCGGCACCGGGAATGGGAGCAGTATTGCTTGAGGAACTTAACCACAGCGGCATTTTCAGAATGGGCATTATTATTTTGTGGCAATGCTGGCTCAGCGTAATTGTTCCCGGCCTCATGGCTTCAAGCACGGTCATGGCATCGGCAACAGAATTTACGCCAGCCCAGTTTATTGCCGTTTCTATATTGTATATCCTTACTGCATCGTAATGAATGCCGCTGTTGTAAAAATCCATTCCGCCGGCATTGGTCTTTGGCGAATAATTTACGCTGGCAGTGTAGCAAACAGGCACATTTCCCGCCACCTGAAAAGGATTGATACGTAGCTGTTGCGCATTGGCACTTTGAATTGCGGCAACAATAGTAAAAATGAACAGGAGTAGTTTTTTCATGGCAGGAGCGTAATGTTTATTCGCGCCACTCGGGGAACGACACAAAAAATGTGGTGCCTTTGTCTTTTGCGGTTTCAAACCAGATTTTGCCGCCGCAGTGCTCCACAATGTTTTTCACCATGGCCAGACCAAGCCCCATGCCGGCTGTTTTGGTGGTGAAATTGGGCACAAATATTTTGTCAATCACCTCGTCGGCAATGCCCGTGCCGTTGTCGGCAAAAGCAAGCTGGTAGCGCGTGCCGGTGTCTGAAATTTCGCGGGTAAGCAATACGTTGATTTTGCCCTGCCTTTCTTCCGGAATGGCCTGCACCGCATTTTTGAGCAGGTTGTTAAACACGCGCACAAGCTGCTCTTTATCGGCAGCTACCGGGGCTTCGGAAATTGAGCCGGCATCGAAGTTTATTTCTACGCCTTCGCTTGTTTCGCGGAAAAGCTCAACGGTGTTTTGTGCCATTTGCAGCAAATCCATGCGTTCGCTGATCACCTTTGGCATTTTGGCGAAATCAGAAAATGCGTTGGCGATGGATGCAAGCGTATCAATCTGCTCGATGATGGTTTTCGACATGCGCTCAATTTTCTCGTCAATGCCGGGCGCTTTGTCTTTGTAGGCGCGCTCAAGCAGCTGAATGCTCAGGCGCATGGGGGTGAGCGGGTTTTTGATTTCGTGTGCTACCTGCTTGGCCATTTCGCGCCACGCACTTTCGCGTTCAGATTGCGCCAGCTTTTCGGCACTCAACGCAAGCTCGGTAATCATGCGGTTGTATTCAAACACCAGACTGCCGATTTCGTCGGAATTCTGCCACGTAATCGGGTCGTTGGTTTTGCCAAGTTTTACCTGACGCATTTTTTCCTGTATCAGCCGCAGCGGATGTGTGAGGTAGTTGGATACAAAAATGGCCGCCAGCACAGAGAGTGCAAACAAAAACACGTAAATATTGATGAGCGCCACAAGAAACTGAGAAATTTCCTTTTCAAGCGCACTCTGCCGCGCAAAATACGGGAAGTTGAGGTACGCCTCCAGTTTACCTTCCTTGTTGCGCACCGGCAAATAGGCCGAAAGATAATCGAGATTGCCAATGTGCTCATCGTGAATAAATTCTGAAACACCTTTCACACTCAGCTCCAGAAACGCCTCCGGATTCATCTTGCGCGACACAAGTCCTTCATCAAACAATTTCTGCCGCGATGAGGCATATAAATCACCCTTCAGATCATACATATTCACATCTGTCCCGAAAACAGTGGAAATATCATTGAGCAGATAATTTGCAAAAGCCGGATTGAGTGAATAATTTTTCTCCTTCAGATACGCCTCAATTTCCAGTCGCGCCGAATGCGTTTTGTCGCTGATAATTTCCTGATTTTTGGTTTGATACTGGTTGCGGATAAACACAATTGAACCTACACCAAACAATCCGAGCGACGTAAGAATAATGAGCACAAATACAAGCTGTATGCGCGATTTGAACGAGAGATTGGAAAAAGTAAATCCAACCGTAAACAATTGCCGCAAGGCAAACAGCACAATCAGCAGCAGGCTGAAAATGGTAAACAAATAGGAGAATGTGGTTAAGCGCCCCAGCCAGCCAATGAGGGGTTTGCTGAGAATAACCAATGTTTGCGCATCAGAGCGATATACCAGATGATTCCAACCGTCGTGTTTGATAAACTCGGAAGGCTTGCGTGTATTGAGTTCCCCGGGATGCAGGTTGAAGGTGTATTTGCCCGAATGATTGAGCAGCTCGTTGTTTTTGTATTTGGCGTAGGAATAGTTGATGAGTTTTTTGTTAATGCCGAGTTCACGGTCGAGGAGAAGTTCGGGGAAGCCGATTTCCTGCACCATGAGTTTCGATTCGAGTTCGATGAAAAGCTGCCCCTGCCCCAGCGGCTTTTTCTCGCCCGGAAATTGCAGCATAATTAATCCTGCATAACTGGTTCGGCCCGAATTGAGGTTGAGGTAATGAAGCTGCTCACTCATTGTAGGGCTTCCCTTTTCGGCAACGAGTTCTTCAGCCAGCGTAAGGCTTTCGGTCCACGGCGATTCTGAACGGTGCAGGGGCGAACAGAGTGTATCGTAATAGGTTACGCTGAGGTTGTATTTGTTGTCCCAGAAGCCGTTGAAATAATTCTGGCGGATGTATCGGTCAAATACATTCCAGTCGGGCTGCTGCTGCTGCGCCATTGCAATAAGCACGGTATCGGTGCTGAGGCGTGGCTGGAGTTCGAAGAAAAGTTGCTCGGCCACCGGATCCTGTTCGGCGGCAAGTTTTTCAGCGAGAAGCAGGCGTGTGTCGTGTTCTTTATAGCGGCTTTCACGAATGAGCAGATGGGTGGACACGAGCGAGAAGAAAAAGAGCAGCACCACAATCATTACAAATGAATAGGGCTGATTGTGTTTGCTGAGCATGAGCAGCAGCAGAATGCCGTATGGCCAGCTCATCACCAGAATATCGGCCACGCCAAGCAGGTGCATCACGGCAATGTGTACGCATATAGCTGCAACCAAAAACAACCAGCGATGCAGTGTGCGGGTAATGAACCGGTGAAGCCAGCTGTTGAGCCAGTTGGCCAGCACGAAAAACGTACCAAGCAGAAACGTGAGCAGCAGCAGTGAAATATAACTGAAGCGGTTAAGCGAGAAAAAATCGTTGAGGTTGAATGAAATGTCTGAGTTCTGCACAAGGCCGCTCACCATAGTATTAATCATCATTCCCGCGCTGCCCAGCGCCAGCAAGGCCAGTAAACTTAGTGCGGCTCGCAGCGGGTAGCGTCGTGGCAGCGGCCAGGTATGCGGCGGCAAACGGCGTGTTACATACCGGGCCAGATACAGGAGCAGCAACGCATTAATAAAGAAATCGCCAAGCGAGGGCAGCCAGAACGAATCGGCATTGCCGTAGTGAACCGGACTAAACATCGGCAGTTCGTCGAACAATGCGGGTATGTGCAGCAGCATACACAGCACACGCAAACCTGTTACCACGGCCACAAACAGCAGTGTGGTGTAAACCGTGCCGATGCTCCTTGACAGTGCTTCACATTCGCGACGGATAAAAAGTATAAGCAGCACAAACCCGCATATATACAGCAATACGGCCAGCCAGTCGCGCCAGCCCAAACCGGCTGAGGCCGATACTGATTTGGTGGTGAGCGTGAGCAGGTAATTACCTTCCTTGTCGCTGATGCTGTTTATGGCGTTGGGCGTGCCGCTCTGGATATCAGCTTCGCCGGGCAGCGAAAATGAAGGATGAAATTCGTTTTGCAGGTATTCGTTCTGGTACGGATAAGCGTACTTGATAAGTATTAGTCCGATATAAATGCGCCCTGTATTGTCGTTGCGCTTACGTACCTCGAACCAGCCGTTTTTCAAACGCGCCAGCCGGTCGTCGAGGCATACTTCCTTCATGTAATTTTCAACGGCAACGGAGTTTTCCGACCAGAACTTGAGCGTGTCCTGTTCATAAATCAGGTACACGAAGCCTTGTTTGCGGGCCGTTTCAATGAGGTCTGATGGCTGTTGCCGGAAAATATCGGCGTATGATTTGCCTGTGGCAAACTGTTCGAACCGTGCAAGCTGCTGTTCAATTAAGGTTTCCCGCTTATGGAGCGTTTGCGTAAACCGTGCGGTATGCAGGCCCAGCGGGTTGTTTCCGGCCCCTGCACTGCTGCCCGATTCCTGGATGAGCCAGCCCGGCAGCATACACAGCAGCGTGGCTGCAAGCAGACTAAACCGGTGTTTCAGTAAGGCAGGGAGAGAAAAACGGGCCATATTTTGCCAAGATACAAAGCTGCTGCCAAAGCTGGCAAATACAGCCGCCACCAGCCGCAAAAATCAGGCCGTAACCGCTATTCAAATTTATACCGTGTGCCGCCAATCTTGGCTTTGTCGGAAATGAGTTCCACAATATATTCGCCGGGAAGAAAGGTATAATCGGCATTCGGTTTGGCACAGTATATCAGTACCGATAAATTTTCATTCTGGTAATCCACCGATTTTTTTGCGGCAAAATAGGTAGTGCCACCGTTGTAGGAAATACGGTGTTCCGCATCCATTGCCTGTGTCAGCTCCTGCCCGTCGGGTGTAATTATCCGTACATAAATATCCTTCATCCCCGGTTTGGTGGTGGGGTTGCGTACCAGTTCAAATGTCACTTTAAGCCGGTCAATTTTTGAAGCTTTCGTTACCTGATTTTCTTTTCGTCCCCCACGCTTTTCGTCCACACCGGCTAATACAATATTGGTTGCCGCAATCCGGGCCGCCTCGTTTAGCCGGCCCTGCAGGTTTTCGGTTTGCCGGGTAAGTTCGCTGGAGCGGTCGCGTTCCACACTCAGTTCTTCGCGCACCTGTTTGCCTTCAGCACGCAGGCCCTCGTTGAGGCGGGCCATGGAGTCGATGGTGCGCACATAGCCTTGCATAACACTGCGCAGGGTGCCCATTTCCTTACGGAGTTTGGCAATAACGGCAGCGTTGTTTTTGTTGCGTTCGGCTTCTTTCTTGAGTTCCTCGATCTGCGCAATTTTATCGTTCAGCTCCTTCTGCAAATTGGCATCGTTGGTTTTCAGGTCTTCAAACTGGCGCGAAAGGTCGTCGAGTTCGTCCTGAAGCTGATCGTTTTTATCGCCAAGTTCGGTTACAACAACCGTTTGTGTTTGTATCTGGTCCTGCTTCTCCATAAACTTCCAGCCCAGAAAGCCGGAAATGCCGGTGAGCACGAAAATGATGCTGAGGTAGGTAATGTGCAACCCCTTGTTGCTTCGGGGTGCTTGCTGTTCAGGCTGTTCCATACGATTTCTTCTTCTACTTCGGGAAGGATGCAAAAACCATTCCCGCTGCATAATCAAACGTCAGAAAAAACGGCTTATTTCTGTAAGGTTGTAAAAACGACTTGTTGACATCTCGGTATGAATAACCCTGAAAAAGAGCCTGTTTGCCGTTTTGGCGCTGTTTGCCGGGTTGTTTTGAATGATTACAAAGGTAATAAGCCGCTAAATTTTTACTTTTAAAATTCGGCGTTACGTCCGAAATAACAGATTAACTGCAAAAAACAGTATGCCGGTTTCACTTTCCTTTCACGCTGCAAAGTCGTTCCTCGGGCAGCTCGGTACTGATTTGTCGGGGCTATTGTTTCCCAAACTCTGCGCAGGTTGTGCTGATAATTTGCGTGTGGGGGAGCAGGCTATTTGTATGTCATGCCGGCTCGAACTGCCACCGGCCTATGATTTTGACGAGCCCGCCGAAAATGCGTCAGCGCGGGTGTTCTGGGGGCGTATTCCTTTTCGGGGCGTGGGTGCCGGTTTTGTGTTTAGTGGTAAAAGCCGGCTGCAGGAAATCATTCACCAGCTCAAATACAATTCGCGGTCCGATGCAGGTGTGGAACTGGGGAAAACAGTAGGGCGTAAGCTGATCGGGGCACATCCGTTTTGCACGGCCGAGTGTATAATTCCGGTGCCGCTGCATGAAAAACGGCTGCGCGAACGCGGCTATAATCAGGCGGCTGAGTTCGGGCGCGGACTTTCGCAGGTTTTGAATATTCCGCTTCAGGAAAATGTGCTTTTCCGCCTGCAGGCCACGCGCACGCAAACCCGCAAAACACGCGCGCAGCGCTGGGAGAATGTGAGCGACGTGTTTGCCGTGCGCAATGAAGCAGAAATAACCGGCCGGCATATTCTGCTGGTTGATGATGTGCTCACCACCGGCGCCACCCTCGAAGCAGCTGCCAGTCCGCTGCTGGCTATACAAGGAGTCTCCGTAAGCATCGTTACCATTGCCGCCGCGCGCAACTGACAGCCGCCAGCTGCACATCGCCAAAAGATGCAAAATGCCGCACCGGCCTGCTGTGCATAACCCCGCCAAACTCGTTACCTTTGCCCAGCTATGGCCGAAACATTGCTCATTACCGGCACCACACGCCGCGAAATCTACCACTCGCTGTTGCCGCAGATTGCCGCACTCACCGAAGGCGAAACCGATTTTACTGCCAACCTCGCCAACGTGGCAGGTGCGCTGCGTCAGGGGCTGGGCTTTTTCTGGGTGGGCTTTTACCTTGTGCGTGGCGGGCAGCTTGTACTTGGCCCTTATCAGGGGCCGGTGGCCTGCACACGCATACAGAAAGGCAAAGGTGTGTGCGGCACAGCCTGGGCCGAAAACCACACACTGGTAGTGCCTGATGTAGATGCTTTTCCCGGCCATATTGCCTGCAGTTCGGCTTCAAAATCAGAAATCGTGGTGCCGTTGCATGATGCGCAGGGCGAAGTAATTGGTGTGCTGGATGTGGACAGCGATACGCTGGCCGATTTTGATGATACGGATGCGGCTTACCTCGGCGAACTTGCCAAACTCATTACACAACTTTATGTACGTGCGGCACAGGCTTAATTTTTTGTGGCTGGCTGCGGTGCTGCTGCTGCTGGCGCGCTGTGCACAGGTAGTTACGCCAAACGGCGGGGCTAAAGATACACGCCCGCCTGTAGCCGTAAAATACAGCCCCGACAGTGCCGCCGTAAACGCCAATGCACAGCGTGTGGTTATTGAGTTTAATGAGTATGTGACTCTGAGCAATGTAAACGAACAACTCATTATTTCGCCGCCGCTGGCTAATCCGCCAGAAGTAAGCATCCGCCGCCGCGAAGTGGTGATTGACTTTAAAGACACACTGCGCCCCAATACAACCTATACACTCAGCTTCGGAAATTCCATCCGTGATATTACCGAAGGCAATGTACTTGATAATTTCCGCTACGTATTTTCAACCGGTCCTGTGGTTGATTCGCTTCGTATTCGCGGCCGTGTAACGGATGCGTTTACGCTGGCGGGCGAAAAAGAGGCACTGGTTATTTTATACAACACCGCTGCTGATTCGGCACCCCTGAAAATGCGGCCGTGGTATTTTACCAAAACCCGCGCCGACGGCTCGTTTGAGCTCACCAACCTGCGCGCGGGCAGCTACAAGGTAGTGGCCATTACGGATAAAAATGCCGATTACCTCTGGCAAAACGCGGCCGGCGAGCGCATTGCCTACCGCGATTCGCTGCTTACACTCAATGCAAATTGTGATACGCTGCAACTGCGCCTTTTTCAGCAAACCGAATCCAGACAGCGCGTGCGCAACACGGTACAGGTGGCGCCGGGAAAAGTAATGGTGTACTTTGCCTTCCCTGCAAAAAAACCGGAACTGCGTTTCACAGAACCCCTTTCCCCACAAATCAAACTTTTCACCGAACGCAACCGAACAGGCGATACACTTACCCTCTGGTTTAGCAGCAACACTACCGATACACTCGGACTCATTGCAGCCGATGGCGGTGAAATATTTGACACAGCCGAGGTCCGGATTTTTGATCCCAACGATAAACGCTTCCGCCCGCGGGGCGGACAGCCCGATGCGCGTAAACTCATGGTGTATGCCACTGTAAACAACAACCAGAAAGCCGATCTGTACTCGCCGCTGGCCGTGCTTACATCAATACCCGTTCGCGAATTCAATGCAGCCGGAATTATCCTTACCCGTGGCCGCGATACACTCCGCATCAACCCGCAGCTCGACAGCCTTTCACGCAGGCGTATTCAGCTGCTGAGCACGCTGCAGGAAGACTCGGCCTATAAACTCGTGGTGCTGCCAAACACCGTAACCGACTGGTTTGGTCAGCGGAATAAAGACACCATTACAATCAACTTCCAGCCCCGCACGCCCGACGATTACGGAAACCTCAAAGTCACCACCCGAAATCTCAAACCCGGAAATTACCTGCTGCAGCTTCTCAACGAAAAAGGACTGGTAGTAAACGAATACACGATTACTTCCGATCAGTCCGTGTCTTTCGAACATCTGCTGCCGGGACAATATGCGCTGCGTTTGATTACCGACACCAACAAAAACGGCCGCTACGATTCAGGCAATTACACCGAACACCGCCAGCCCGAAATTGTAAAGCTGTATGGCGGAAATGTAAAGGTCAGAGCTGGCTGGGATCTGGATATCGACTGGAAGATGAAGAAGCAGTAATTTGCGCTACTGAACCTTCGGCAAACTACATCAGTTCAAATTCGTCGGCATCCATTCCGGCTGGGAAATTACTGCGAAACTGTTCGAGATTGTTCAGGTCAAATGTCTGACGTACTACCTGAGGAACATTGTATTCATAGTAATGCATGTTTTCGCCTTTGAAATTGAGTAACAATGAACGGCCATCATGCGGTATATTTTTACCATCCCTACCAATACGGTTTACACCAATTACATAACATTGGTTTTCAATAGCCCTTGCCCGCAATAGTGTTTCCCATTGAAAAGAACGTGCTTCGGGCCAGTTGGCTACGTATATAAGTATGTCGTAATCGGCAGTGAGGTTGCCTTGTTCGTCTTTTCGGAACCGGTTGCGGCTCCATACCGGGAAGCGCAGGTCGTAGCATACGAGCGGACAAATTTTGAAGCCGTTAAGTTCGGTAATCAGTTTTTCTGTGCCGGCTGTGTAGTGTTTGTCTTCACCACCCATGCGGAAGAGGTGGCGTTTGTTGTAGTATTTGACTTGGCCACCGGGCGCCACCCAGAGCAGGCGGTTGTAAAAGAGGTTGTTTTCTTTGATAATGATGCTTCCGGTAATCACTGCATTGTGTAGTGATGCCTGCTCCTGCATCCATTGTGTGGTAGGCCCGCCGGGCGCCTCGGCCAAACGTTCGGGCGACATGGAAAAACCGGTGCTGAACATTTCGGGCAGCACGATAAGGTTGGGGCGCATCTCCTCTTCATCGGCTGCCATTTCACGCATAATGGCGCTGAAATGCCTGCGGTTGGCATCAGGATTTTCCCAATGCAAGGCGGTTTGCACAGCCGCAATATGAAGTTCTCCGGGTTGCATGTTCAGACCTTGCAAAGTTTTTCGGCGGCAGCTTCCAGCGTTTCGTCTTTCTTGGCAAAACAAAACCGCAGCACATTGTTGTAAACCGGTTTGTGGTAAAATACCGAAACCGGAATGGAAGCCACACCATGCGTTTTAAGTAACTCTACGGCATAGTCGGTGTCTTTTGCGTCGGTAATACCCGAGTAATCGAGCAGCTGGAAATAGGTGCCCGGACTGGAGATGAGTTTAAAACGCGAGTCTTTAAGAAGGGCGTTAAACTTATCGCGTTTCTGCTGGTAAAATGTGTTCAGGCCGAGGTAATGTTCTTTCTGGTCGAGAAACTCAGCCACGGCCACCTGCACTGGCGTGTTGCACGAAAACACCAGAAACTGATGCACCTTCCGGAACTCCGCCATCAGTTGTTTCGGCGCCACACAGTAGCCAATTTTCCAGCCGGTGGTATGAAACGTTTTGCCAAATGACGACACAATAAAACTGCGCGAAGCCAGTTCGGGATATTTCGCCATACTCTGGTGCGGTAAGCCATCAAACACCATGTGTTCATACACCTCATCGGCCAGAATAATAATATCGGTGTTTCGCGTAAGATGGATGAGCTGCTGCATATCCTCTTCGCTCAGTACCGCCCCGGTGGGGTTGTGCGGCGTATTCACAATAATCATCCGCGTGCGGTGATTCACGAGTTTTTTCACCGCACCCCAGTCGATGTGAAAATCCGGAGCGCAGAGTTGGGCATATACCGTTTTGCCGCCGTTGAGCTCAATGGCCGGTTCATAACAGTCGTAGGCCGGCTCGAAAATTATAACCTCATCGCCATCACGCACGGTAGCGGCAATGGCGGTGTAAATGGCCTGTGTAGCCCCGGCGGTAATGGTTATTTCGGTTTCAGGATCATACGCCGTGCCGTAAAGCATCTGTGTTTTTGCACAAAGCTGTTCGCGCAAACGCGGCAGCCCCGGCATGGGTGCATACTGGTTGTGCCCGTCGCGCATGGCTTTTGATACAAGATCAACCAGTTCTGGCGGGCAACCAAAATCGGGGAAACCCTGAGAAAGATTGATGGCGTTATATTCAGCCGCCATGCGCGACATGACCGTAAATATGGTAGTCCCCACGCGGGGCAGTTTCGAGCCTAAGCTTCCTGAATAATCGGGCATACGTAAGGGGAAAGGTTAGCGATATATAAACAGTACAGGGTAAAAGTAAGTGATAACAGGCGTAGAAAAAACACCTCCTGTGTGTAAACTGTACGAACGGGCGATTCTCCGCTGGTGCAATAAGTTGGTATGTAATGTTAAAAACGCCCTTTTTCGCCGTATCTTTCGGAAAATTAAATCTCACTCAATGATTATTGCGAAAGACTGTGTGGTAGCTGTAAACTACCACCTCACCACTCCCGGTGAAAACGGCGAAGGTGAAATCACTGTAGAGCAAACCTCCGCTCAGGATCCGTTTGTGTTTCTGTTTGGCGTAGGTCAGCTTCTGCCCGAATTTGAAGGTAATCTTGCCGGCAAACAAGTTGGAGATACATTTGATTTCCGGATCGAGGCCGAAAACGGCTACGGTGTTTACCAGCTTGAACACATCGTGAACATCCCGATGACCGCTTTCCTCGACGAAGAAGGAAAACTCGATACCGAAATGATTGCCACCGGCAAATCAGTGCCCATGATGGACAATGAAGGTAACCGACTCTGGGGCAAAGTACTTGCCGTGGAAACCGAGCATGTGCGTATGGATTTTAATCACCCCCTTGCCGGCAAACAACTCCACTTCGTTGGCGAAGTGGTAGAAGTGCGTGCTGCAGAAGCCGACGAACTGGCTCACGGCCACGTGCACGGCCCCGGCGGGCATCACCACTAAACAGATAAAAAAACTCCCGGCTTTGCAGTCGGGAGTTTTTGTTTTATTCGAGCTGAATTCATATTCAGGCAATACCTCGCAAATTATCAATATTCAAAAACTCCCGCCAGTCGGCCAGGTTAGCCATCACCTGAAGCTGGCGGTAACGCTCGTGAAATGCCACATCGCTTGGCTGCGCGTTTAATTCTTCTATTCGGAAGCGATCGAAATTATAGAGTGCCAGACGTTCGTCCTCGGTAAGATATTCGCCGTTGAATTCCCGGTCGCGCAGGTCATTAATGCTCACGCTGCCACCAATATTCATCTTGGCAAAAAACTGCTGAAAGGTTGTATTACGCGACGACATATATCGTTTGTTCATGCAAAATTAACGAGCCTGATCGAGCAAACGTTTCAATAATCCTGCCGCAGTTATTAACAGGTGTTGGTTAATGATGAGTTACAACGATTTAGCAGGTGAAAAAAGTGCCCGGGCGGAACTATTGTCCGCCCGGGCATTAAATAATTTCGACAGAAAAGTGGTTGTTTCCGGTTATTGCGGTTTGATTACCGCCCGGGGCATGCGTTTTTCACGGGCATTCAGACTGTCAATCAGCATACGCGCATTGGCATCGCCGGGGCGGGCGGCAAGTGCACGGTTGAGCAGCACACGTGTTCTCGGATAAAACTCGGTTGTGTTTATTAATGCATTGGCAAGCAAAATATTACGGTCGGGGTTGAGCGAGTCGGCCTGCCAGAGTTTCATGAGCGAATCATTCTGATGTGCCGCGCGGAAGCCATTGCCAATCTGATTTACATCAATGCGCGAGGCCTCGCCGTAGCTTTGAGCCAGCCTGTCTTCATCGGCCGCTTTCTGAAAGGCTTTTTCAGCCTCGCCAAATTTCATGGCCATAAAGCTCGATCCGGCATAGTCGGCCCAAAGTCCTGCATCGCCGGGGTTGGAGGTGGCGGCCAGTCTGTACCAGTAAGAGGCTGTGGCGTAATCTTTTTTCACAGCGGCCTGTCCGGCCGGGTTCTTGAAGAAATTTACATAACCCAGCAAAATCGGGTTGTTGCGGAATGCGCTCTGTGCATTGCCCCAGCAAACGGCCGCATTTTCCACATCACCACGGTGGTAGTAGCATAACCCCAGATTAAGCCAGCTGTTTACATAGCGGGGGTGCAGCTCGGTGGCTTTCTGCAGGTAAGGCAGCGCCTTGCCCGACCAATACAACACGCTGTCTTTGTTTTTGTCCACGTGCACAAGCGCCTTGTTCATGTATTGCGCGCCCGCATTGCCATTGCAAAGGGCGCTGTTGGGTTTGTGCGTTACATCGTGTGTAAACAACGTGAAATCATTTTTCCAATACGGGTTGCGGTCAATTGTAACCAACGCATACGGAATGCCCAGCGCCAGCACAACACCCGCCGGCACAAAGCGCCCGGCTGTTTTCAGATACTGTGCCAGCCACACTACGCCCCAGGCAATGGCCATGGTAAAGCCCAGCGAAGAATGAAAGATCAGACGTTCGCCCATAGTAGCGCCGATATCCATGAGGATGTTGCACACCAGCGCAAAAAAGCCCAGGTAAAATGCAATGGCAAAACTCAGCACATGCTTTCGCCTGAATAGCCAGATCATAAGACCTGTGAGCAGCACATAGATGAAGAAGGAAAGATAAACCCCGCCATCGCTGAAACTGGAATACGGGAAATGCTTGTAGGAGTAATCCGACGAAAGCGGCGAAGGCACCACCAGCAGCAGGAGGTAATCATCAAGCCGGTTAATCTTCGAAGCCATGCGCTGGTGCGATTTGGCATACATGTAAGGCTCATTCAGCGGATCGAGTGCGCTGCGGTCGGGTTTACCCGCGCCAAGTCCCACCGCATCAAAACGCATTGCACCATAAATCACAAACACGGCCGTAATAGCCAGCAAAGGCTTCGTAATGGCATTTTTATCGCCCCGGAAAAGGTAGATGGCCATGGGCAACAGCACAAGTAATGCAAAGGCATATTCTTTCGAAAGCAGTGCAAGGAATAACCAGAGCGAACCCAGCAACAGGTGTTTCAGCAAACGGGTATCGACATAACGGAAAAACGAAATGAACGTGAGCGCAATAAACAGGAGCGAGAAAATTTCATCGCGGCTTTTTACGTTGGCCACTACTTCTGTATGAATGGGGTGCATACCGAAAAGCAGCACGGCAATAAAGGCAATTTCGGTATTGGTTCGAAACACACACTCGCGCAGAAAAACCAGCAACACCACCAGCAACAACGCATACCACGCAATCTGAAAGCCGTGGCGCAACGGAGCCATTTCGATATTGCTGGCCGTTATTTTTTTGTCGAGATCAAGGCGTTCTTCAATTAATTTGTTGAGTTCCTTTTGTTCCTCTGCGGTAATGTTTGCTTTCTTTTGAAGTTCAAGCACACGGTCGCGCACAAACTCAAAACGTTCACCGTAGCATTCACCAAACAAACCCTGTTCAATGGCAAAGCTCACAATGGAAAGCGGACGATAACGGCCACCGGCCAGCTGCTGTTCCACACCCATGCTTTTGTAGAAACTCTTGTACGCATCGTTGGTGAGAATTTCGCCGATACCGCCAAAGCCTTTTTGTACAAAGGTGTTCTGACGCATTACAATATCATCGTCAAGCGCGTATTCGTTTTTCAGCGTATTGGCATAAAAACCTACAGCCACCGCCACCAGCACGGCGGCCTGCACCCAGAAATTGCGGGTAAATAAATAGGCTGTACTTTGTAAAGCAGGCAATTCAAATGAAGCCTTCTTTTTGGTTTTGGCAGTTGATGACATAAGCAGTGTAAACGGGCTGGCACTAAACTACGAAAAATGTAGCTGTGCGTAGTTGACCGGCGGGGGAATGAAATGAGGTTGAATCAGTATGGCGTGCCAATAATTTACTGCATCAACACTTTTCACACACATTAATTTCTAATTTCACACAACCAATTCCGGGGAAAAACAATCAGTTTATGAGCGATTTCGGCGCATACATATCAATTTCCAAAACCGATGAATCTTCCTTTTCCGATCAGGAACAGGAAGCCATGAAAGAGGTGTGTGAGGAAGTAAAAAACCGCCTGCAGTTGAAAAACTCAATGGGTGAATATTACTACTACAATGTAGGCCGCTCCATGCGTGTGGGTTCGGAGGAATGCTTTGAACTTATTGTGCTGCTCTCTGATTACTGGGGTGATGCCGAAATGTTTAAATGGCATGGTGAAGTGGATGAAAGAGATGCACGGAAAATTGCCGCCGTACTTACCGAAACACTCGGCAACGGTTATGTAATTACCCCAAAATTTGAGTGGTGGTAAACCGAATTGCGGTTTTATAAAAGCCTACAGCCAGCCTTTTTCTACAATGTCGCGTGCGTGATAGGTAATGATAATATCAGCACCGGCACGGGCAAAGGCTGTCATGTTTTCCATTACAATGCGCGGCTCGTCAATTAGTCCGGCAGCAGCGGCATTTTTCACCATGCTGTATTCGCCCGAAACATTGTAGCAGGCCACCGGCACATTTACTTGGTCTTTTACGCGGCGTATAATATCGAGATAAGCCAGCGCCGGTTTCACCATAATTATGTCTGCGCCTTCCTGCACATCCAGCAGTGCCTCGCGTATGGCTTCGTTGCCGTTGCGCGCATCCATCTGATAGGCTTTTCTGTCGCCCTGCTGGGGCGATGAATCGGCAGCTTCACGGAACGGGCCGTAGTACGCCGAGGCAAATTTTACCGCATACGACATTAGCGCCGTGTGCTCAAAGCCATTGCTGTCGAGCGTTTCACGTATGGCGCCCACACGGCCGTCCATCATGTCTGATGGTGCCACCATATCGGCCCCGGCCTGTGCATGTGCCAGCGCCATGCGCGAAAGCAGCTGCACCGAACTGTCGTTCTGTACTTCGCCATGATGCAAAATGCCGCAATGTCCGTGCGTGGTGTAAGCACATACGCATACATCGGTAATTACATATACATCATTACCAAACGCATTTTTCAGCGCCTTCACAGCGGCAGGCACAATACTGCTTTCGCCGTGTGCAGTGTGTCCGTCTTCGCTTTTTTCTTCACCTACACCAAACAACAGCAGCTTGTTTATTCCGGCTTTCAATCCTTTCTCTGCATCCTTCAATAACGTATCCACCGAGAAGTGATTTACACCCGGCATGGCCGAAATCGGATTCACCACCCCGTTTCCGTGTGTCACGAAATACGGATAAATAAACATATTGCTGCTGAGCCTTGTTTCGGCCACCATATCGCGGATAATAGCGTTTCGACGGTTGCGGCGGGGGCGCTGAATAATGTTCATAGCTGTGGTTATAAATACGGTTATTAAATGATTTCGTTCCGGCTCAGTACGGCAAATGTGGCCTGTACCAATCCTGCATCATCAAATGTGGCAGGCAGTGTGCAGCGTGTAATGCCCATTTCGCGGAGGGCGCTTTGTGTGGCGTGACCCATGGCTACAATTTCCTGTCCGCTGCGTGGCTTGCGTTGTGCAAAGCAGGCTTCGGCATTCGACGGGCTGGTGATTACCAGCACATCGGCATCGGGCAGTTCGGAGGCGGGGCGCTCAATGGTTTCATACACAATGAGGTTGATTACCTGCGCGGCAGGAAGCTGCTGCTGCACGGTACGCATGCTGCCTTTGGCCTGCGGAAAAAGCACGCGGTCGCGGCCGGCACGTGCGGCAAACTGCTTGCCGGTAATGCGTGTATCGTTGCCGCCGCCTATGAAATCGGCGCGGAGGTTATGCTTGCGCAGTTCGTCGGAGGTGCCTTTGCCTACGGCGGCTATTTTGGCGCCTTGCGGAATTTCGGCCTGTGCCAGAAAATGTTTCACGGCATGCTTGCTCGAAAAGAACACCCAGCTTGCCTCGGGCACTTTTGCAAGCTGCACGCGCCGGGTTTCAATGAGTGCCACGCCGTGTACCGTGCAGCCCGCCGCTTCGAGCAGTTGCTGAAACACATCACCCTGACGCAGGTCGCGGGTAATGGCAACCGATGCGGGTTTGATGCTGTGCAACCGGCGCAGTACGCGCTCCGGCAATTCTTCGGGCTGGCGCGATTCGAGGCAAATCATGCGCGGCGACTGATCGGCGCTGTCGGCCAGTGCGGTCCAGACTTTAAAGTTGCCATCGTCTTCTTCGCAGTAGGCGCCCAGCGGCAGGTGGCAACCGCCTTCGAGCAGGTTGAGGATGCGGCGCTCCACGGCAATGCAGGCCTGCACATCGGGGTGATGAATCTGTTGCAGGGCGGCAATAAGCTCGTGGTCGTTATCGCGGGTTTGCAGGGCGAGTACACCTTGCGCGGGTGCGGGAATAAATTCGTGTGCGGGCAGTTCTTCCACATGCAGGTCGCTCAGATCGAGCCCGAGTCGGCCCACGCCCGCGGCGGCAAGCAGGATGGCGTCGTATTGTCCGCTGCGCAGTTTTTCGATGCGCGTGGGTACATTGCCGCGCAGATCGGTAATGCTTACATCGGGCCGGAAGCCGCGCAGCAGCGATTTACGGCGTGCGGAGGATGTGCCCACCACCGCATTTTTGCGCAGGTGAAATTTGTTGTATTTGTCAACCGCCTCTTTGCGTATGAGCAGCAGTTCGCGCGGATCTTCGCGGTACGAAACTGCTGCTACGGCAAGCCCTTCGGGCGATTCGGTGGGCAAATCCTTGTGCGAATGCACGGCCAGATCAGCCGCGCCGCTGAGCACCGCTTCTTCAATTTCTTTGGTAAAAAAACCCTTGCCTTCGAGTTTGTCGAAGCTCAGGTGCTGGATGTTATCGCCCTGCGTTTTGAGAATAAGCAGTTCAGAGGCGATGCCGTTGCGCTGAAGTTCGCTTTGTACAAAGCGAGCCTGCCAGAGCGCAAGGTCGCTTCCGCGTGTGGCAATGGTGATTTTGCGTTGCATGTAATTGATTCCGCTGTTGCGGGCGCAAGTTACGCCGAAGTTCAGCTGCGTGCGGCTTCCGCAGTAAGGATTTCGCGCGCCATTTTCATGGGCACGCTGATGTATTTTTTCTCCACATACCCCAGCACCCGGTCGAGCAGTTCACGCGAGGCCGGATCAAGCTGTTCGATTTCGCGGGCAAACACGCTGTTTACGGCGGTATCGCGTATTTCTTTCACCTTGCTGGGCACATGGCGCATGGCCAGTTCAATGCGGCGGGTTTTAAGTTCGGTGCGGAAGGCTTCTGCCGATGCGCCAATGATGGCATTGCAGCGGTCGAGTTCTTTTTCGCGCTCTTTCAGGTTCTCCTGTGCCACTTCCTGCAGGTTGTTTACCGCAATGAGGTTTACATCCCACGCATTCAGAATTTCGGGATCAAGATCATTGGGCACGGCCAGGTCAATTACCACTTTGCGTGTACGGTCGCCCTGTGCAAGCTGACGGTAAATGGCGGGTGTAATTACGGCGTGATCGGCTCCGGTGCAGGTTACAATTACCTCAAAGCCGCCGGCAAATGTGTCGAGTGCAGTGAGCGGATATGCATTTCCGCCAATTTCCAGCGCCAGCTTTTCGGCATTGGCCTGTGTGCGGTTGAAGATGCTGAAACGGGTGAAACCGTGCTTGCGCAGGTAGCGCGCCATGGCCGTGTTGGTTACACCCGAACCGACAATAAGAATGCGTGCGTCGAGCTGCACGTTAAGTGCGCGCAGCTTGCGGTAGGCGAGTGATACTACCGAAACCGGATTGCGTGCAATGGCTGTTTCGGTGTACACAGCCTTGGCTGTTTCGATGGTTTTTTTGATTACCAGACGAATGATGTCGCCGGTAAGCCCCATGGCTGCCGATTCCTCAAATGCGTTGCGCACCTGGGTAATGATTTCGCGTTCACCCACCACCAGCGAATCGAGCGAGGAAGCCACCCGGAAAATATGCTCCAGCGCATCCTGCCCGCGATACACCGCTCCCGTTTCCACGGCTTCGGCAATAAGTTCGGGTGAATCGGTATTGAGGAAACAGCCAAAAAACTGTGCAAGGAATTCTGAATCGGTATGTTCATCGCGCACAAACACAAATTCTACACGGTTGCAGGTGCTCAGGTACATCAGTTCCGACAGGCCGCAGGCTGCTTTTAGCCCCTGCAGGCGTGCAGCACGCACATCATCGCTTAAATGATAGCGACCAATGTCGTCAACACCGATGGTTTTGTGAGTAAATGCTATGACCTGAATCTCTTGCACAAAAGGGCTTTCGTAGTTTCTACTGCAAATTTGCAGCCCCTGCGCCCCTTTTTTGTCAGAGAATTGTCACCGCCCCGGGTGATAACCGTCAGCATTCCGCTATTTAGAATCAGTATAAACAAGATTCACCCAGCTACTTTTCAACCGATTTACGTATAACGACAGGAAATAACCGGCGACGGTTATTTTTGTTGGGAATAGCCATGTATTATACATCGCATACTGCAAAGTTGTGACAAAACCATCAGTTTCTGTGTTTCGGAGCATAAAAAGTTTATTGTTTCTGTTGATGATGTGCCACGCGGCTTTCGGGCAGAAAACGGATAGTCTGGAAGCTGTACTCAGGCGCAGTCTGGAAGATACCTCGCGGGTGCGGGTGCTCACGGCGCTGGCCTGGCAGTTGCGCACGTCAGATCCGGGGCAGGCCAGCCGGCGTGCGCAGGAAGCGCTGGTGCTTGCCGGCAGGCTGCACGACGAAAAAGGGCAGGGCGATGCGTGGAATGTGATTGGCGTGGTGCATTACCGGCGTGGCGAATTTGTGGATGCGGCAGCAGCTCATTTAAAAGCGTTGGGTATTCGTGAACGCATTGGCGATGAAGAAGGCTCGGCCATCAGTTTCATCAATCTGGGCAATGTGTACAGCGATCAGCAGAACAATAAGCTGGCGCTTGATCATTACATGCGTGCGGCGGGACTGCTCGAAAAAACGGGTGGTACAAAGCGGCTGGGTGCGGTGTATCTGAACATTGGCACCATTTACGCCACCGACGAAAAATGGGGACAGGCGCTTGATTTTTTCCGCGAAGCAAAAAAACTGGCCATTGCCAATGGCAACCGCGCACTTGAAGCGCAGGCCAACAACAACATTGGCGTGGCCTACGAAAACACCGGCCGCTATGATGAAGCCCGGAAAGCCTACGCCGAATCCTACGCCATTGGTCAGGCCGAAGACGATGCGCCGAGTATGATTGATGCGGGCATTAACATTGGCAATATTTACCGCCTGCGCAAACAATATGCCGAGGCCATGAAGCAATACGACCAGGCCGAAGCACTGAGCCGCAAAACCGAATATGCCGAAGGCCTGCTGGCGGTGTACGAAGTAAAAGCCAAAACGTACCGCGAAATGCAGCAGTTTGAAAAGGCGCTGGTGTGCCAGATTCGTTTCAAGGCCATCAGCGATTCACTGTTCAGCATTGAGAATACAACCAAAATGAACGAGCTTACCACGCGCTGGCAAACCGAGCGGCAGGAACGTGAACTGCTGGCCCGCGAAGCCGAACTGACCAAACAGCGTGAGGCCGAGCGCCGAGCTACCATGCGTCTTTGGATTACAGCCGCGGTAGCTTTGCTGGTGCTTATTTTTGGTACGTGGGCGTTTTATGCCTACACGCAAAAGCAACGCGCAGGCGAACTGCTGGCTGCACAAAAACGCGAAATCGAATTTAAAAACGAAGAGCTGGCGGTAAAAAACAAAGACATTACCGACAGCATTGTGTATTCGCGGCGTATCCAGCAGGCGCTGCTGCCGTCGGCCGGTTACGTGCAGCAGCTCTTGCCCGATTCATTTGTGTTTTACCGGCCAAAGGATATTGTAAGCGGCGATTTTTACTGGGTAGAAAGCTGGGGCCGACGCGTGCTCGTAGCCGCGGCCGATTGTACCGGACATGGCGTGCCGGGTGCGCTGCTGAGTGTAGTCGGGCTTAATCTGCTTAATCAGGCCGTGCAGGTGCATGGGTTGTCGAGCCCGGCACCCATGCTTAACGCGGTAAACAAAAGCCTGGCGCAGGCCCTGGGACAGCGGCAAAGCGGAGCCGGGCAAATGTATTCGCAGGTGAACGACGGTATGGACATTGCCCTGCTGGCTATTGACCGCAGTGAAATGCAGGCTGAGTTTGCCGGAGCCAACAACCCGCTCTGGTTAGTGCGTGGCCACGAACTTACTGAATACCGCGCCGACCGCCAGCCCGTGGGGCAGCACAGCGACGGCGAGCAACGCCCCTTTACCAGCCACAGCATTGCACTGCAGCCCGGCGATATGCTCTATATTTTCAGCGATGGTTATGCCGACCAGTTTGGCGGTACTACGCAAAAGAAATTCAAACAACGCCGCCTGCGCGAACTGCTTACCGAAATTGCCGCCCAACCCGCCGCGCAGCAGCGCATCCTGCTCGAAGACCGGTTCGAAGAATGGAAAGGAAGCCTTGAGCAGGTGGATGATGTGCTGGTAATCGGCATTCGCGTGTGAGGCTTACCGCCACAATGCTGCATCGCTGAAAGCATGGGTGATGTGCAGCTTATCAGTGTGTTGTCGGTTCATAACCCCATTGAAAATTCCTTGTTTTCCGAAGGATAGCATAAATGCTGTCGTCCTATTTTTGCAGATAGCTGTGGTGTGTTTCACAGCCAAAGCGCCTCCTCCTCCGCTCATGAGCAGCCGAAAGAAAAAAGCAACTCCGCAAACACCCCTGCTTGACGTATTCATGCCTGATGTGACACAGCGTATTTCCCTGCCGCTGTTTCAAACTCCTGTATCAGCCGGCTTTCCTTCGCCTGCCGACGATTACGAAGAAAAGAAACTCGACCTCAACGAATATCTCGTTTCACGTCCGTCGTCCACATTTTTTGTAAAAGTAAGCGGGCAGTCAATGACCGGCGCCGGCATTCACGACGGCGATTTGCTGATTGTGGACCGCTCGGCCACTGTGGCCGATAAGAAGATTGTAATTGGTGTGGTGAATGGTGAGTTTACCGTGAAGCGCATCCGCAAAAAAGGCACGCAGCTTTTTCTGGAGCCGGAAAATCCGGCGTTTAAGCCGATTGAAATTACGGGGGATATGGATTTTACAATCTGGGGTGTGGTTACGTATGTAATTCACAAGGTGTAGGTTTTTTTTGCGAGGGATTTTTTGTGGTGAGGGATGAATTGGTGAACGTTTTTCGGGTGAAATTCGGGATTGTTTGATTGCATTTTTGAATCAAGTCTGGAGACTTGATTCAAAATGGCGAAAAGTTTGTCGTCTTTGCCGACTGAAACTTTTCGCAGCTTCAACGACTGAAACTTTCCGCAGCTTCGAGTTTCCGCAGCTTCAACGGTCGTCTTCGCCGACCGGAACTTTTCAGCTGCGTTGTGTAATGCGTTTGCGGATGCGGCTGAGCGATTCGGGAGTTACGCCGATGTAGCTGGCCAGCTGGTGTTGCGGTACGCGTTGCAGTAAACCGGGGCGTTGTTCGAGCAGTTGCAGGTAGCGTTGTTCGGGCGAGGAAGTGATGAAACGGGCAAAGTTGTCTTTCATTTTCCCGAAGCTTTGTTCGAGCATGATGCGGATTACCTCGGCAAACTTCGGGTGCCGGGCAAGGAATTGTTCTTCGCTTCCCGGGCCGCCGGCTGTGGCTGTGGTGTCTTCTTCACACACGAAGAAATGGCTGGCCGGCAGCTGCTGGCTGAAACTGATGAGCGATGCAGCCGCTTCGCCTTCGGTGAAAAATGCAGTGGTTTTTTCTTCACCGTTTATAAGCTGATATTCGCGGATGCAGCCCGAGAGTACAAAGTAGCACTCGCGCGCAATCTCGCCTTCGCGCAGCAGCACAGTGCCTTTGGGGAAATGCTTTACTTCAATTTCCTTTTCAAGCACCAGCCGGTCTTCATCACTCAGCGGCGTGTACTGCTCCACATAATCGGCAAGCGTTTTTGGCATTTTGTCGGACCTGAATAAGCGAAGGCAAGTTACAAAACCCCGCGCACACAACTGCAAAGAATGGATTCGTCGGCTGTTTTTGCCTGCCGGGCGAAGTGAACGGCAAATACTTGACAAGCGGGTTTTGTGCGCAGTATCTTCATGGCGTATTGGCAAAAGACCTGTGCCCTGATGTACGCCATTGTTGACTGCAATAACTTCTTCGCTTCGTGCGAGCGCGTGTTCCGTCCCGACCTGCGCACGCGCCCGGTGGTGGTGCTTTCCAACAACGACGGCTGTATTATTTCGCGTTCGGCAGAGGCTAAGAAGCTGGGCATAAAAATGGGTGCACCGTATTTCGAAGTGCGCGAACAGCTGGAGAAAAACGGCGTGTCGGTGTTTTCGTCGAACTATGCCCTTTACGGCGATTTTTCGCACCGCGTGATGAATTCGCTGGCTGAGTTTGTGGACCGCGAGGAAGACCTTGAAGTGTATTCGATAGACGAGGCCTTTCTGCATCTTGCCCCGCTGGCTCAATTGCATGAGCCGGTGGCCTATTGCCACACAATACGCACCACGGTGGAGCGGTGGACGGGCATTCCGGTTTCGATAGGCATTGCACCCACCAAAACGCTGGCTAAGATTGCCAACACCATTGCCAAGAAGTACAAAGGCTATGGCGGCGTGTTTCATCTCGATACGCAGGAGCGTTTAGACAAAGTACTTACCGCCACGCCTGCCGAAGATGTATGGGGCGTAGGCCGCCGTCTGGCCGAAAAGCTGAAGCAATACGGCCTTTATACCGCAAAGCAGCTGCGCGACTGCAACGATGCCTTTATCCGCAAAACCGGCGGCGTGGTGCTGTTGCGCACCGTACACGAACTGCGCGGTACGCCCTGCTTTTTTTCCGATGCCGTGCCCGATGTGCGCAAAGGCATTGCCAGCACACGTTCGTTTGGCAAATCCGTAACCACATTTGAAGAGCTGCGCGAAGCTGTATCCACCTACGTATCGCGCGCGGCCGTGAAACTGCGCAGGCAACAGTCGGCGGCGGGCTCGCTGTATGTGTATGTGCGCACCAGCGCATTCAGCGACAGTGAAAAATACAGCCGCAGCCTCTGGCGCGAACTTCCGGTACACACCGACAGTACGCCCGAACTCATTCACCACGCCACCGAAATGCTGCGCGAAATGTACCGCGAAGGCTACCAGTACAAAAAAGCCGGTGTGATGCTCTCGCAACTCATCCCGCGCAGCAGCGTACAACTCAACGCATTCGACACCGCCGACCGTTCGCGCCAAAGCCGCGCCATGCGCGCCCTCGATCAGATAAACCGTATTCACGGCAGTGATACACTGCGCATCGCTGCCTCCGGCCAAAGCCGCGAATGGAGCATGAAATCAGACATGAAATCGGGGCAATACACCACGCAGTGGAATGAGTTGTTTGTGCTGAAGGTGTAGAAAACAGTTTTACATTCGCATAAAACCACCCCAAAATGAAAATCCGTACACTTTTTCTCACACTGCTTTTCCCGCTTTTTATTCACGCCGAAACTGAATTTATCAAACCAGATCGCGCAGCAATAGAAAAAGCCATTACCGATTCAACCGCTGATACCTATTACCCAAAACTCCTGAAACGGTACAACGATTTTGATTCTACGCTTACCGTAGAAGAATACCGGCTGTTGTATTACGGATTTGTATTTCAGCCCGGCTATTCGGGTTATGACAATCACAACAAAAAAGAAATTCAGGAAGAGCTCAGTGCCGGTATGAACAGCGCAGCATCTCGCCTCTGCGATTCGGTATTTAAAAAAATCCCCATCAGTTTACAAACCAATTACTATAAATCGCTTGCGCTGATACGCATGGGAAAAACCGGAGAGCCGGTGCAGAAATATGCACGCCGCTATCGCGGATTACGCGATGCTATTTTACAAACCGGCGACGGGAAAACAAAAGAAACAGCCTTGCACGTAATTTTTGTGACGGACGAATATCACCTCATGTATTTTCATTTTGATCTTGATCAGATAAAGTCACAATCGCTTATTTATCCCTGCGACATGTTTGTGGTGAAGAAAAATAAAAACTACCGCGGCAAAAAAATCTGGTTTGATATTTCGGAGGCATTCAACGCCATGTCGAAACAACTTCGTAAAGAAAGCGGGGAGTAAAATTTTTCAGGCGCATCTTTTTTCATTACCGCAAAACCCGCTCACGAATAAGTGTGGCATACTGTGTAGTATTTTCAAGTTCAGGGAAATGACCACACTGTGCAAACTCAATAATTTCGCAGCCCGGCAAATGTGTGTGAATTGTGTCGGGGGCGGTATGGCGGTGTGTGAAATCAAGTTTACCCCAAACCAATGTGGCTGGCGCGTGTAAAGGATGAAGCGAGGCCGATGATTCGCGGTTTAAGCCCTGCACCAGTCCTGAGAGACAGAAGCAGCCGCGTTGGCCGAGTGCATGGTGTGCAGTTTGTACAAACGGATTTCTGTTGGCTCCTTTGGGCAGGGCATATTTGTACCAGATTGCTGCAAACTTTTTGGCATACACCGCATTCATCGTTTGTCCGAGCACAGGCACCCGCAGCGATTTAGGGATTGATTTTTCGCTCCATTGCTGCAGTGCTTCAAACGATGGTGTTTGTGAGAGAAAAAGATGTGTTACACGTTCGGGAAAACGTTCGGTGGCTTTTATGGCGTAGTAGCCGTTTGAGCACGAAAAGGCAAACACCGCACGCGCAATACCAAGTATATCCATAACCTGCAGAATAAGCGCGGCGCCATGATCAATCGAATAATTGAAGCGGCGTGAAGGATAGGAAAAACCCACACCGGGAAACTCAAAACAAATTACCCGGAATGATTTTGAAAGCTGTTCAATCAACGCAAGCTGATGTTCAATTACATTCGGTCCGTCGGGCGCATTAATCAGCACAGGCTTCTCGCCGCCGGTATCAAATACGCGTACAGTGCCAAAGTCAGTATCAAGCAACGTGGCGTTGATATTCCAGTATGCAGTTGTGGGTTTTCGGGCAAAACGAAGATGATCGATGAAATTGCTATTGAACATTGCTGCGTTAAATTTTGCAGGCAATGTAGGTGGAATGTCGTTTAGAAAAATGTGTGCGGGGTGATTTTTATATGAGTGGTGTTTGTAGGATGGGATATTGCCGAAGGAGATACAAAATGAATCCTCTTTTCCATACTGTATTATTATAAAGGCCGCTCTATTTGTTTCTACTCGCCATGTATGAGCAAGGCAAGCTGTTGCTTGGTCAGGCGGCGGAACTGGCCGGACTTACCAAAAAAAGCATTTAGCGAAGTATTGGGAAAATACAATGTATCTATATTCAACTCCCCATCATCAGAACTGGTAAATGATATTACCAATGCTTCACCAGCGTGATGTGCTTTCACATTTATATCTCTTCTTTTGACTAATAATCCAGAATTTACAATTTACCGCACCGAACCAAATGAATTTCCAGCCCCGGGCGTAGCGGCACCCCACAGGTGTAGAAAGCTGTTTATGTAAATAACTCCGAGGAGTATAGCGGAGCACGGGAACCGAGCCGTATTTTAATGCACTCTAAGCTTCGCTCCACCTCATTTGAATACAGTAGGTTATGAATACACAAAGTCAACACAACCTTTTGCTACCTTGCATGTGTGAATAACACCATGCACCTGCACCACCAAACACCCAACCTCCTCCTGCGTCCGCTGCGCGCAGCAGATGCCCCCGCCATTTACACCTTCTACTCCACCCCCGAAATGATGGCCTGGCGCGGCGCAGCCGTATTCACTACACCTGATGAAGCCGAAGCCCTGCTCTTTCACTGGCGCAAACTGGAAGCCTTGCAACGCGGCTTTCGGGTGGGCATTGCATGGAAGGAAACCGGCCAGCTCATTGGCACGGCCGGATTCAAACACATTGACCACACCCACCACAGCGGCGAAATTGGCTACGAACTTTTGCCGGCCTTCTGGAACCGCGGCTACATGACCGAAGCCATGCAACCCCTGATTGCGCAGACCGCCGCACGTTACCAGCTGCACACCGTGACCGCCAACATAGACCCCGGCCACACCGCCAGCAAACGCGTGCTCGAAAAGCTGGGCTTTGTGCAGGAAGCGCATTACCGCGAAAATTACTTCTTTGAGCGCTGGTGGGATTCGGCCATCTGGGTGAAGCATTTATAGCAGCACACGCACCATAAACGTTTACAAACACATGTGGGGCAGGCAGTTGTACCTGCAGCCAAACAGTGCGCCAATGTAAACTACGCAGGATTTCGGGCAGGTTACACAACGAAAACCGCAGACTACATTATTTAACTTGAACCGGTGAAATTTTGGTACTTACTTGTGAGCAAACTAAAATTTCATACCCATGAAAAAAATCTGTTTACTTATGGCGCCCCTGCTTGTATCGGGGGCTTTGTGTGCGCAGTATTACGAGCGCGCCTACGGCGGAATTGGTGGCGGCTGCGATGTACTGCGCGATGGAATTCCTTCGGTAACGGGCCTTGACGGCCATCTGCTTGCCGGGCACACCGATGTGTTTGGCGGCGGCGACATGACACTGACCCGCACCAACAACAACGGCGATATTCTTGGTGCTACAGCTTTCAACAATGGCTACCGGTTGTTTAATGGTGCCACCACACTCTATACCGATCCGGTAAAAGTGCTGCACACGGCCAGCAACCGCATTTTGGTGGTGGGCAATTCAACCCGCATTGCTCCGGGCAACGCGCAGGAAATTTATATTGGTGCCGCTTCAGGCGGCGGCGGATTCTTTTCTACCGTGGGCTTTGTGGATGCCGGCTTTCAGAATGCCTATGCTTCGTCGGCCTGCATATCGGCCTACAACCCGGCCGAAATGTTTGTAACCGGCTATGTGCTTGCTCCCAACTTTACCGATATACGTCCGTTTATTATTTGCTACAACTGGCAAACAAACACTACCGTGTGGACAGAGACCTACGACCTGAGCCCGACACAAACCGATGCAAACATTCCGGTAGAAATTATCTGCTCGCCGTACGGCAACGAACTCATTGTGGTGGGCAACAACTCAATAAACACCGTGCGCAACGGGTTTATGTTTAAAGCCGATCCGGCCAACGGAAATTTCATTCCCGTAACGCTGTGGTCGGGCGCGTCGGACCGTGTGGTGTTTTATGATAACCGCGGCGTGGATTATTTTGAAGCCATTACCACAGGCTCATCCGGATCAGGCGGAGCGCAGGGGTTTGTAATTGCAGGCAACAGCGATTTTATGCAAACCTACACCCAGCCGCTGCCGTGGCTGCTGAAAATAGATACCGACGGCAATGTGCTGTGGACAAACGAACTTATTTACCGCAACGGCAACGCCACCGTATCAGACGTAGAAGAACGCCTGAACACAAGCGGCACGTATGAGTACTATCTCTCCGGCACTGCAGGTATGGGCTACACTTCGGGCGATCAGGATTTTCTTGGCTTTAAATGCGACGATGCGGGCAATGCGTTGTTTGAGTTTACCTACAACAATCCCGGTTTCCAGCACACGGTAGCAGTGGGCCTTGTGCAAAACACACCCGACGATGGCCTTGCACTTTACGGATCTGACGGAAGTGCATTTCTATCGGGCTTTCCCGGCGATTTGTTTATGGTAAAGGCATACTTCGACGGTGCGGTGGCCTGCAACGAAAACATTTTCCCCACAGCAAGCAACAGCTGGTACACGGCGCATTGGGCCGTGGGCGGAAGCATGCCCGGGCCGCTCAGTTCGTTTCCGCTTACCATTACCAATCTTGGCCCGTTTGGTGATTATCCGTTCTGCTCCACACCGTCTATTGCCGGAGCCAGCAATGCACGACAAACTGTTTCACAGCAAAACACAAATGCAGCCACGCAAACGCTTTCGCCCAATCCGCTGAGCAAAGACGCAAGAGCATTTCAACTGCAAACCGCTTACAACGAGACCACCGAACTGCTGATAGAAATTCATGCTGCCGACGGACGCATTGTGGATCGCATCACCCACCAGGCGGCTGCGGGCAAACAGCAGCAGACAATTGGTTTGCGCGAAGCACTGGCTACTGGTGTGTATCTGGTGCGCGTTTACGACGGTGCATCGATGAATGTACTCCGGCTAATAGTAGAATAACAGATATTCCGGCGAATTGAGTGCCGCACCGGCAAACCGGCAGGCAACAGTAGATAATTACTGTTGCCTGTTTTATTATTTAACTGGACGAAGACAATTTCATTCACATCTTTTGTTTTCCTTTCACATTCGTTGACAACTCATTCCGCACATCGCATGTAGTTTCGTGCCACACACAAAACCTCCGCCATGCTGCCCGTAATCTTCATTTGTTTTGCCTGCTGCTTTCTGATTGAGCGGCTTTTTCCGGGATGGAAACTTCCCGAAGTGCCCACCTGGACCATACGCGTGCTGGCCATAAATTTTGTGCAGCTGGGTGTGGTGGTGCTTGCGGGATATTCGTGGGAAATCTGGCTATCGTCGGTAAGTATTTTTCATCTTTCTGAACTTACAGGGCCGGTTTGGGGCGGAATCATTGCCTACTTTATTGCCACGTTTATTTTTTACTGGTGGCACCGCTGGCGGCATACGGTTGATTTTTTGTGGACGCATTTTCATCAGATCCATCACAGTCCGCAACGGATAGAAGTGATTACGTCGTTTTACAAACATCCGCTTGAGATGACGGTGAATTCCATTATAGGCAGTTTGCTAGTGTACACCACACTTGGGCTGAGTCCGGAAGCGGGTGCTGTGTACACGCTTTGCACGGCGCTTGGCGAATTTTTTTACCACACCAATGTAAAAACGCCGCAGTGGATCGGCTACATTTTTCAACGTCCGGAAATGCACCGCATTCACCACGAATACGAAAAGCACACAAGCAACTATGGTGATATTGTGTGGTGGGATATGTTGTTTGGCACATACAGCAATCCGAAAGAATTTACCACCTCATGCGGGTTTGATACGGAGAAGGAACTGAGATTAAAAGACATGCTGCAGTTTAAGGATGTGCACAAAGAGTAAGCGGATGCGTACTTTTGCGGCATGAGTACCACTGATCCGCGCGCAATTTCGATTTTCGATTACACCTACGACCTGCCCGAAGCGCGCATTGCGCAGCATCCGCTGCCCGAACGCGATGCCTCAAAACTGCTGGTGTACAAAGGCGGTGAAATTGCCACGCGCATTTTCCGCGAACTGCCGGAGGTATTGCCGCCGGGCGGTCTGCTCGTTTTCAATACCACGCGTGTGGTGCGCGCACGTTTGCAGATGCAGCGCGAAAGCGGCGCAGCAATTGAGCTCTTTTGCACGGATGCGGCCGATCCGTCGGTTGATTTTGTGCGGCTGCTGCATGCGCGCGAGCGTGTAACCGTGCGCTGCTTTGTGGGCAACGGCAAGCGCTGGAAGCCCGGCGAAATGCTGCAGCTGCAACTGCCCGGCAGCGAAGGCGCCACGCTTTTTGCCGAGCGCCTGGAGGCCGACGGCGAGCAATGGAAAATTGCACTGCACTGGTCGCCCGCCGCACTCACGTTTGCCGAAATACTGGATGCAGCCGGACGCATACCGCTGCCACCCTACATGAAACGCGACGAGGAAAGCGACGATGCCGAGCGCTACCAGACCATTTACGCACAGCACAACGGCTCGGTGGCGGCGCCTACAGCCGGACTGCATTTTACGCCGCGCGTGCTGGATGCGTTGCGGCAAAACGGCACCGAGCTTGGCGAAGTAACGCTGCACGTAGGTGCCGGCACATTCAAGCCCGTAAAAGCCGAGCAAATGGCCGGGCATGACATGCACCGCGAGCAGATTATTGTCACGCGTGCGCTGGTGGAGCAGCTTATTGCCTGCATCGGTAAAAAGCCGGTAACGGTGGTGGGCACTACGGCGCTGCGTACAGTGGAAAGCCTTTACTGGTTTGGCCGGCAATTAGTAACCGAGCCCGGGCGCTACCGCGATGCGCTGTTTGTGGAGCAATGGGAACCGTATGCCGGTGGCCCCGATGTGCCCGCTGCCATTGCGCTGCGTGCCATTTACGACTGGATGGTGGAAAACAACCATGCGCAGGTGCAGGGCTACACGCAGCTGCTTATTGCACCGGGCTATACCTTCCGCGTGGCCGATGCGCTGATTACAAACTTCCACCAGCCGCAAAGCACACTGCTGCTGCTTGTGGCGGCCTTCATTGGCGGCGATTTCCGTAAGGTGTATGACTACGCGCTGGCGCACGATTATCGCTTTTTAAGTTACGGCGATTCGAGTATTTTATTCCGTAATTAACGGTTTGCGGCTTGGTTATTGCGGCGGTTTGGACTAATTTTAATGTATGACCCAACCCCGACTCCCCGGTTTCTCCATTCCGGAGCCTTGCACTACATTGTGGTATAAAGCTGCAGTAATGCTGCCTCTTTCACTTTTGTGCGCATCGCTCAATGCACAACAAACCGCGCAAACGGATTTAAGTTCGTTCACTACTGCTGAAAAGGACTCTGTGCAACTGGCGTTGATTGTATTAGAAAATAATGCCGATGTGGTGATGAATGATTCTTTTGCCGCCACCGATTTGATGCTTGCAGATACAGCAACTACGGAGTTGTACAACTGGGTTGACGTTGTCGGATTAGCGAACTGCAGATATTTAGCCCCTGAAGAATATGTTTATGACAGGGCAGCAGTCACATTTAGTAACACACTAACAATACCCGAATTTACGATAGCCGATTACACACCCATTGAATGCATTGCGGCTCAAAGTAATGTTGTTTTCGACTACGAAGCGTATTTATATGCACAGCGATTGCGCACCATTGCCGCAATGATTACCCAACGCTTTACGCCGCAAAAACAGGAACTCGCCGTACATCATCCCTCATCCGGTTCACACGCAGGCATTCTTCCTCCCGAAACACGCATCGCAGTACCCGAATCGCGCAAGCGACCAAAAAATAATCCGCGCGCATGAGCAGGCGAACTCACCTCACCATTTCCATTCCCGAACCCTGCCATGTGCCCTGGCAGGAAATGCGGCGTGTGGATGAATTTCGTCGCCACTGCAATTCATGCGCGAAAATTGTGACCGACTTTACGGCGATGAGTGAGGATGAAATTGTGAGTTACTTTCAGCAGCATGCCGCACAAAAACCCTGCGGGCAGTTTACACAGGAGCAGCTCAACCGGCCAATGAAATTGCTGCCGGAGAAAACGCAAAAAGCCGCGTGGTGGAAAGCGGCCGTACTGCTGCCGCTGAGCTTGTGGAGTAAACATGCGTTTGCGCAACAGCACACTAACGCGCAGGATACGTCCACACAACAAGCCGCGCACGCATTCGGCAACCCGCATACGAACGATTCAATTTCTTCCGCACCCGTTGCGAACAATGTGAAATGCGCATTGCCCGATACCGTTAACTCACCCTACATCAATACACAGGTTTGGGTGAATATTGATTCGCTGACATTAGTTAATCCATTCTCCCCACATATCATTGTAACCGGTGGCGTGCCGATGATTATGTATGACCAGCCTTTGCGTTGGGATATTAGTGCTTTATCCTACACGATTACCATGCTTTACACGCCGGTTTATGATTCGGTAGTGCGTGCGCGTGATAGTGTGTATGAGGCGTTGAAGGTGAAACTCTGGGGCAAAACTACGGCCGGAAATTCTCCCCTGCCTTCGCCGAAGTTGCCGGAGCCGCATACAGGCGAAGGCATTACTGCTACTGAGCCGCCCCGGCGTGTACGTGTGCCAAAAGCGTAAATTCCTGACGATACAACCAAAAATTAAACGGTAAATTCGTGCAGGAACCAAACGCACATGCCGCACCTTTACCTGCACATTCCGTTTTGCAAACAGGCTTGCCATTACTGTGATTTTCATTTCTCCACCTCGCAGCAGCGGCGGGGCGAAATGACAGCCGCACTGGTTGATGAGCTGCGCATGCGCAAAAGTGAATTGCCTGCAGTGCCGCTCGAAACCATTTACTTTGGCGGCGGCACACCCTCGCTGCTCAACAGCGATGAACTGCTGCGGATTTTTGACGCTATCGGTGAGCATTTTTCCATTGCGCCTGATGCCGAAATTACGCTCGAAGCCAATCCCGATGATCTTACCGAAACCTATCTGCGCATGCTGCGTCATACACCGGTAAATCGTCTCAGCATTGGCATACAGTCGTTTCGCGACGATGATCTGCAGCTGATGAACCGCGCACACACCGCTGCCGATGCAAAACGCGTGGTGCAGCGTGCGCAGGATGCAGGCATTACCAACCTTTCCATTGATCTGATTTACGGCATTCCGGGCCTGAGTAATGCCGACTGGCTGCGTAATCTCGATCAGGCGTTTGCATTGGGTATGCAGCATCTTTCGTGCTACAACCTAACGGTAGAGCCCAAAACGGCGCTGGCCTGGCAGGTATCGAAAGGATTTGTGCAGCCGCCCAACGATGCCGTGTGCGAACAGCAGTTCATTCTGCTCACCGAGCGTGCAGCCGACGCAGGTTTTCTGCACTACGAAATTTCCAACTTTTCGCTGCCGGGCTGGGAAGCAAGGCACAACAGCAGCTACTGGAAAAACAAACCGTACCTCGGCATCGGTCCTTCGGCACACAGTTATAACGGTGAACAGCGCAGCCACAACATAGCAAACAACAGCGAATATCTGCGCCGTATTGCTGCAAACCAAACCGCAGCCATAATTGAAGAACTAAGCCACAACGAAAGCTACAACGAGTTTGTGCTTACACGCCTGCGCACTTCGTGGGGCATTGAAGATACCGAGCTGCAAAACCGCTTTGCCGAATTTGCAGGCGATTTCCGCACCGAAGCCACAACCTGGCTGCGCAGCGGCGATCTGCGTTTTGAAAACGGAAAATGGTTTCTCAGCGCCTCCGGCAAATTGCTGGCCGACCGCATTGCCGCCTCACTGTTTGTTGTGTAGCTTTGTTGTAATGCTTCACCTGCGCCGGTTTGGCGCGTAATTAGTCATCGTATGAAATCAATTTTAGTTTTTCTTCTCCTCGCCGCTGCCCCGCTTAATGCTACCGGCACTTTTGATGCACACTACGGCATGGGGGTGATGCACCTGAATTTTGAGCTGCTCACCGAAATAAAACTCTATCCCGAACGAAACGATAAAGCAGCACCAGCCAAAACCATTACGTTTACCGTAAGCGGAAAAGGAAAAACTAAAACCGCAAAACTCGAAACGCCCAATACCGACAACTGGCTGAAGCCTGAGTTGCTGAAACCGGAGAATCTGTTGTTTTCGATGCGGGTGCTGAGCCGTGAAACCGGGTGGTATCAGGTAATGACAAACAACGGCACGCATCAGACCTACTGGCTGCGCAAGGTTGACGGGCTCGACTTTTACGACTGGGCTGATGAATTGCTGCGTGCCACGAGTGTAATACGATTGAAGCGCGAAACCAATCCGCTGCGTAAATTTCAGGCAAGCACCATTATTTTGCCGTGGGATATGAATTATGCCGATTGTTTTAAACCGGTGAAGATACTGGGGCAATGGATGGAAATTGAAACGCGCGAGAAATGTGCCGACGGTACTACAAAAATCAAATCGGCCTGGATTCAGTGGCGTGATGAAGATGGACTGCTGATTGATTATTCACTTTTGCCCTGATTGTATGTTTGCCACCATCAACCACAAAGGCCGCAACATTAAAGCCGATTTGCACAAAGGCTTTGATATTTCCATTGCCGTGGCGCCTGCGGGTGTACGCGCATGGTATGCAGCGCCGCCCGTTATTGAACCTGTGCGTATGGGCGACTGGGTGGGCGAAGTAAAGCAGGGCGGCTCGGTGAATTTTAAAAATGTATTTTTCAATCCGCACGCGCACGGCACACATACCGAAAGTGTGGGCCACATTACCCCTGAGGGCGAAACGGTGAATGGCATTGTAAACCGCGCATTTTACGTGGCCGAGCTGATTACCGTATTGCCCGAACAGCTCGACAACGGCGACTTCGTAATTACACGTCGCCAGCTGCGCACGCTGCTCGAAGGCAAAACACCCGAAGCCGTGGTGTTGCGCACCATTGCCAATCCCGAAGTAAAACGCACCACCAACTGGTCGAACACCAATCCGCCCTACCTCGCTGCCGACGCGGCTTTGCTGCTGGCCGAAATGGCCGTGGAACACCTGCTCATTGATTTGCCTTCGGTTGACCGCGAAGTGGATGGCGGCGCATTATCAGCACACAAAACATTTTGGAATTATCCCGAAAACACACGCCGCCACTGCACCATTACCGAGCTTGTGTATGTGCCCAACGATGTGTTTGACGGCGCCTATCTGCTCAACCTGCAAACCGCAGCCATAGAAAATGATGCCGTGCCCAGCCGGCCGGTGCTGTACCGCATTGTAAATTAACTCAGGCCATGCACATTGAAGAGCTCCGCGAATACTGCCTCAGCAAACCCGGCACCACCGAAGATTTTCCGTTCGACAGTGAGGTGCTTGTATTTCGTGTGCTGGGCAAAATTTTCCTGCTCACACCCGTAAGCGCCCAGCCTCCGCAGTTTAACGCCAAATGCGATCCGGAGCGTGCGGTTGAACTTCGCGGCAGGTACGACAGCATAAAGCCCGGTTACCACATGAACAAACAGCACTGGAACACCGTGGTGGCCGACGGTTCGGTACCCAAAAAACTGCTGCTCGAACTCATCGATCATTCGTACGAACTTATCCGAAACAGCCTGCCCAAAAAGCAGCGCGATACATTGCAATAATCCATACACGTGAAAACAATAGCGCGTTACTTCCTTCAGGGAATTTTAGTGATTGTGCCGCTGGGCATTACTGCACTTGTGCTGTACCGCATTTTCATCTGGCTTCGCGCACTTTTCGCTGAGTTTGATGTGGTGATCCATCCCTATGTGGATCCGGCACTTTTTACATTGCTGGCTATTTTAGCAGTAGTGCTCATTGGCGTATTTGCATCAAGTGTAATTGCCAATTTTGTGCTGCGTGCCACGGAAAATGTACTTGAAAATACCCCCGGCGTAAAACTCATTTATACACCCATCAAAGATATTCTAGCCGCATTTATCGGCAACCGTAAACGGTTTACACATCCGGTGCTGGTGCGTATAAACGATGAGAATGAGATTTATGAACTTGGGTTTATGACGCAGGAGAATCTTTCGGAAATGGGTATCGAAGAAGGTTTTGTGTCAGTGTATCTGCCTGCTTCGTATGCCGTTTCGGGAAAAGTGGTCATTGTGCCCCGCTCGCGTGTGCGCGAACTGGATGTACCTGCAGGCGATGCCATGAAGTTTATTCTTTCGGGCGGTGTTTCGGAAATTAACTGAGAATAGGTGTAGCTACGCCTATTTATTTATGTCGTAAAGCATGAAAAACTCCATAGTTTTTACGACCTTTCCTGTACAGAATTGAACCGGAATTTAACACACACGATTATGAAAAAAGTTTTTGTACTAGCAGTGGTGCTGCTTGCTGCCGTTGTGGCACATGCCCAGAAAATAAACGTTAAAGAATCGAACGAAAACATTGGCGGAGGTTCGCACAATGCGCTGGTGGTAACCATTTACGATGCCAAACCGGATGATATTGAGAAGGAATGGAAATCGAAAATGAAAGGCTACGATGCGAAGGTGAGTTCGAAAAAGGAAATTTTTGCCGATAATGCGCTCATCAAGGAAATGGGCGGGAATGACCCGATGGATATTTATGCGCGGGTAGAAAAAGTAAGTGATACTGAATCGAAACTCATTGTGGGTTTTGATCTGGGCGGTGCCTGGCTGAACTCAAAAGAGCATAGCGATAAATATAAAGTGGCCGAGAAAATTGTACGCGACTTTGCCCTGCAAATGACGAAGGAAGCGGTAGCCGGCATTCGCAAAGCTGCGCAGAAAAAAGTGGACAACCTCAAAGACCAGCAGGCCGATCTGGAGAAGAAAAACAAAGACCTGAAAAACGATATTGAAACCTATAAAGAAAAAATCAAAAAGGCCGAAGACGATATAAAAACCAACGAAAGCGATCAGGCAAAGAAAAAAGCGGAGGTAGATGCTGCACAAAAAGCACTCGACGAAATTCTTGCCCGCGAAGCAAAGATCGATTAAGCGATACCTCATAAAAAAACGGCAGCCGCAAAAAAGTGGCTGCCGTTTTTAATTGTTGCGGTATTACTCGGTTACAATCATACGCTTGCTGTCGGCTGCTTTGCCGTCAACAATAAGTGTGTAGATATACATGCCCGGAGCAAGTTCGTTTGCGTTGATTACAAACTGACCGGCACCGCGCTGGTTGATCTGCTCAGCGCGGATCTGACGGCCGTTGAGATCGTAAATGATCATGCTGGCTACACCTGCGTTCTGCGCCACGTTGAAGTTGATTACCGTTTGCTGGTTGAACGGATTGGGTACGTTCTGCTGCAATGAACCAAGTGAAGGATTTACTTCAAGCGGAGCCTGCACACCGTCGTTGGTAATGGTGTTGCCTTTCATAGCGGCAATCTCTGCTTTGAGTGCATCAATCTGAGCCTGCTGCTGCGAAATTTTGTCTTCCTGTGTTACAATCTGCTGCTGTTGTACTTTCATACCTTCTACAAGCAGCGGAGTAATGGCACCGTAGTTTACAGCGTAAACACCGTCATCACCCACAGCTACCACTTCAGGTACAACCTGAGCAAGTTCCTGTGCAATAAATCCGATTTGCGCTACACCCGGAGTGCCTTCTTGGTTGCCCGGCGAGTTGAATACATAGCTGGTACCGCGCATTTTCATAATACGCTCCATCGGATTTTCGATGGTCTGGATAGATGATTTGTAGCGCTGATCGGAGAAAGCAAAGTAGCCTTCAGCACGCACGCCACCCTGTACATCAAGATAAAAATCAAGTGTGCCGCCAGGTGAAGGCGACACGTTAAAGGTTCCTGCATTTACCGGAGCCGCGGTGTTAATACCTACACGGCCGTTGGCCAGAATAGTCATCACCTCACGCTTGGTGGTAGAGTTATTAGCATTAACGTTGTTACGGAAGTTGAAGGTAAGACGATCCTGTGAAGCGCCTGCTGTTGATACATTGCTGCTGAACTGTAAATCCTGCCAGGTAATTTCGGCGGTATTGCCGTTTACCTGCGCATTGAATCCGGCATCGCCATTTTGAGCGCGAAGCCCCACAATATCATTGGTAGCAAGTGTTGTATTACCCTCTTGTCCGATAGAAGCGAACTTAACGGTTGCCGGATTTATAAAACTTCCGTCGGTAACAACAGTAATGGCGCGGAATACCGAAGGCAGCGTATTTGAAATGGCTGTGGGTGAAGCATCAACCAAAAAAGCCACGGTACCGGGATCTCCATTTATACCTGCAAAACCATTGGCGTTAAACACCATCAGATCTTTATTCACAGGCGCTGTTGCACCGTTAGTGCGGATATTTCTGATGCGCATGCGCTGGTTAGCATCGGGTGTGGCGCCTTCGCCTCCAAATCCGATAACAAGGTCTTCTGTACCCAAAAATACCGGGCTGTTTACCAGATTGAAATAACCCGCCGAAGCACCCCGCGACATAGCCATACCAAATACCGAAGAAATCGGTACTGCCTGTGTACCGGCAATGCCTAAACCAATCCATTCATTACCGTTTGCAAAGTTGCCGAAAGTTCCTGTCTGCAACTGCGAAATCTGTCCGCCGAATACCTGAAATACTGCCGACGGAGCTGTAGTACGAACGCCCACAAAGCGGTCGCCGGTAGCAGTAAAGATATTGCTTGATGCAGCTTCGGTACCCGCCTGAATGCGGAAAAAAGTACCTGCAACACCTGCATTGCCAATTACGTTAATATTACTTCCATTATATAAATTTGCCTGATCTGTGCGGCAATTAAATTCCGTACGACTACCATTTACATAGAGGCGGGCAAATAAACCACCGCCGTCCTGCACACGGATACCACCACGTACATCAAGCGGATCAAGCGCAGGATTAGGTAGTCCGACTGTAACACCGGTAGATGTTAAACGCATGCGCTCAATACCTCCGCGCTGCATAATTACATCAAAATTGGTAGTAGATCCGAAAATTCCATTTGCTGCCAGCGGATTTCCACCCACAAGCCATTGCGCTTTCATCTCAGAATAACTGAGCAATAATAACGCACCAAGTACCGCCGTAGCAGCAATTCGTTTGTTTGTTTTCATAAGTAATAGATTTTGGTGTTATACCCGAACCATAGTTTATGATCAGGTGGAGCCAAAGTAAACTAAGTAAATACCAATTACAAATGTTTGTAAATATTTTAATCTTTTGTAAAACGAACAAATACATATAAAACAAAACCAAAGCAGTTTTGTTTCTGCGGGCAACCGAAGCTTATCAACAGATTTAGCTTTCGACTAATTGAATGGTTAAACATTTTTAATCCCGGCAAAAAAACAGCCCGGAAAGACTTCCGGGCTGTAAAATCAGGGCAATAAATGTTGTACAATATAATTATTCGGTTACAATCATACGCTTGCTGTCGGCTGCTTTGCCATCAACGATAAGTGTGTAGATGTACATGCCCGGAGCAAGTTCATTTGCATTAATTACAAACTGACCGGCACCGCGCTGGTTAAGTTGTTCGGCACGGATCTGACGGCCGTTGAGATCATAAATGATCATGCTGGCCACACCGGCATTCTGCGCCACATTGAAATTGATTACGGTTTGCTGGTTGAACGGATTGGGTACGTTCTGCTGGAGCGAGCCAAGCGCAGGATTCACTTCAAGCGGAGCCTGCACACCATCGTTGGTAATGGTGCTGCCTTTCATAGCGGCAATCTCTGCTTTGAGTGCGTTAATCTCAGCTTGCTGTGTGGTAATTTGCTGCTGCTGTACTTTCATGCCTTCCACCAGAAGCGGTGTAATGGCGCCATAGTTCACCGCGTAAATTCCATCATCGCCTTTGGCCACTGCTTCAGGCACTACAAGCTCAAGTTCCTGAGCAATGAAACCAATTTGCTGTACACCGGGCGTACCTTCTTCAGCGCCGGGAGCATTGAATATATAACTGGCACCACGCATCTTCATGATACGTTCCATCGGGTTTTCAATGGTTTTGATATCGCTTTTGAAACGTTGGTCGGAAAATGCAAAGTAACCCTGAGCACGCACACCACCGTTTACATCGAGGAAGAAGTTGAACATACCAGCCGGTGAAGGTGCAACGTTGAAAGTACCCATAGCAACAGGTGCGGCAGTATTAATACCCACACGGCCATTGGCCAGAATGGTCATTACTTCCTTTTTGTTGGCGGCATTGTTGGCCGGCTGATTATTACGGAAGTTAAACGTAATACGATCCTGCGCCGCTGTTGCGGTAGAAACGGCTCCTGCAAAATTCAGATCCTGCCAGGTAATTTCGGCCACGCTGGCATTTACCTGACAATTCAAACCTGCATTACCATTCTGTGCACGTAAACCGGTAATATCGGTACCCGGTATAATGGTACTGTTTCCTTCCTGACCGATGGAAGAAAAAGTAGCCGCGGCCGGAACGGCAAAACTGCCGTTGGTAAGCACGGTTATCGCCCGGAAAGCTGCGGGAGAAGGAACAACAGCGGGTGTGGCATCTACCAGAAATGCAATTACACCCGGATCGTTGTTAATGCCTACGTAACCGGCTGCGTTGAATACCATCAGGTCTTTGTTTACCGGTGCAGCCATTCCGTTGGTGCGGATGTTTCGGATACGCAAACGCTGGGCCGCATCAGCCGCAGCACCGTCGTTACCGTAACCGATCACCAGATCCTTGGTGGCGCCGTTATCTACAATATTGTAATACCCGGCAAAACCGTTGTCGGCCATGCCCAGACCATAAACAGACGGAATCGGCATTGCCGGTGATCCGGCCTGCCCGAGCGCGAGCCATTCATTACCGGCAGCAAAATTACCGAATGTCCCGAACTGAAGCTGCGATACCTGTCCGCCGATTACCTGAAACTTGGCCGAAGGCTGACCACCAATGCCCACGAAATTGAGCGTACCGTCGCAAAGCAGCAGATCAGGCCCTACACCACCGGGCTGAACACGGAAGTTGCGCACACCGCCCAACAGACCGGGACGCATTACCATCGACCCGAAATCAGAGCCAATCACAAAATCATTTATGGCAATAATCTGCTGAAAGGCATTCGACTCGATACGCAGGTGACGGCCGGGGAAACCATTGCTGGAAACCCGGAACGTATTTCCTACTTCAAGCTGAGCTACCGGGGCGGCAACAAGGCCTACGCCCACATTGCCCGCCGCCAGAATCCGGACGCGGTCAACACCATTGGAAATAAAACGAACATCGGCATTGTTCGTAGAACCAAAAACGTCGGCAGCACCGACAACGTTACCGGCCGTCAGCCAGTTCTGAGCACTGAGCCCGGCCGTACTCAGTGTACCGGCCAGCAACAATGCTGTTTTTAATAGTGTGTGTGTATTCATAGGTATTGGTTTTAATGAATTTTATTACTGCTTTTTGCAGCTTATAAGGGAAGTTAAAACGGTTAAACTGAGAAGGCAAGCCGACTTTTTCTACTTAACTAATTATAAGTGCTTGTTTCGACTTATTGCCTTTCCTGTTCTCAAATCTGCATTTTACGAACAGCCTTTCAAATAAATGATTTTAACGTTTACATAATATGTTTGAATTGATTCAATAAAAAAGCGCCGGACAAATCTATCCGGCGCTTTTAATATTTTAATACTAATTATTCCGTCACAATCATACGCTTGCTGTCGGCCGCTTTGCCGTCAACAATAAGCGTGTAGATGTACATGCCCGGAGCAAGTTCGTTTGCGTTGATTACAAACTGACCGGCACCACGCTGGTTGAGTTGCTCAGCACGGATCTGGCGGCCGTTGAGATCGTAAATAATCAGGCTGGCCACACCGGCGTTCTGCACCACGTTGAAGTTGATTACCGTTTGCTGGTTGAACGGATTGGGCACGTTCTGCTGCAATGAGCCAAGCGCAGGATTCACTTCAAGCGGAGCCTGCACGCCGTCGTTTGTAACGGTGTTGCCTTTAAGTGCAGCTACTTCGGCAAGCAGCGTATTAATCTGAGCCTGCTGGGTGGTAATCTGGTTCTGCTGCTCGGTAATTTTCTGCTCCTGTGTTACAATCTGCTGCTGCTGCACTTTCATGCCTTCAACCAGAAGCGGAGTAATTGCACCATAGTTTACCGCGTAAATACCATCGTCGCCTTTGGCTACTGCTTCGGGTACTACCTGCTCAAGCTCTTGTGCAATAAAACCAATTTGCTGCACACCGGGCGTACCTTCTTCAGCACCAGGTGCGTTGAAGATGTAGCTTGTGCCGCGCATTTTCATGATTCGATCCATCGGGTTTTCGATGGTTTTGATATCGGTTTTGAAGCGCTGATCGGAAAATGCAAAGTAGCCTTGTGCACGCACACCGCCGTTTACATCAAGAAAGAAGTTGAATGTACCCGCCGGCGAAGGAGCTACGTTGAATGTACCTGTAGCAACCGGTGTAGCGGTGTTGATTCCTACACGGCCGGTAGCCAGTATGGTCATTACTTCTTTTTTGTTGGTCGCATTATTGGCCGACTGATTGTTGCGGAAGTTAAACGTAATGCGGTCCTGCGCTGTTGTTGCTGTGGAAACGGCCCCGGCAAAATTCAGATCCTGCCAGGTAATTTCGGCCACGCTGGCATTTACCTGACAATTCAGGCCGGCATTACCGTTTTGTGCGCGCAAACCGGTAATATCTGTACCCGGTGTGATGGTGCTGTTTCCTTCCTGACCAATTGAAGAAAAAGTAGCCGCAGCAGGCGATGCGAAGCTGCCGTTTGTAAGTACCGTAATTGCTCTGAATGCATTCGTGGCAGGAACAGTTGCAGCGGTGGCATCAACCAGAAATGCAATGGTTCCCGGATCGGCATTTACACCCACGTAGCCGGCGCTGTTAAACACCATCAGGTCTTTATTTGCAGGTGCGCCCGCACCATTTGTTCGAATACTGCGGATGCGCATACGCTGATTGGCATCTAATGCAGTTCCTTCGTTGCCGTAACCGATAATCAGGTCTTTGGTAGTACCATTATCTACAAGATTGTAATAACCGGCAAAACCGCCGCGCGAAAGACCAAGGCCATAAACCGTATTAATCGGAGCAGCAGCAGAACCAGCCAAACCTAAACCAATCCATTCGTTACCGGTTGCAAATGTGCCGAATGTTCCGGTTTGCACCTGCGAGATTTGGCCACCGAAAACCTGAAATTTAGCGGTTGGATTGGTAATTCCTATACCCATGAAACCGTTACTCAATACAGTAGTCAAAGGATTTGTGGCTGATCCCGAACAGATGTTGTAGGAATTAGATGTGCCAAAAATATTATTAAAATTATTTATGGTACTAATCTCCATTATAAATGAGGTCTCTATCTGACTCACATATGGAAAAGTTGCCAATGAAGAAGTCAGGCGAAGAGTTGCTAGTTGTCCGATTCCTACTGTACCATTAACATGTAGCGGTTGTGTTGGCGTTCCTAACCCAAGTCCTATGCCAACATTACCTGTGGAAGAAATTTTCATCCTGTCAGCACCATTAGTCTGGAAAATAAGATCAAATCCATTTGTTGAACCTAATCGCTGTGTTGGTGAAGGCGCAAATCCCGTTAACGCATTCCCGCTCAACGACCAATCTTGTCCGTTCACCTCAGCCGCGAGCAACAGCATGCCTCCCATTGCCAATGAGGCAATTTTTGTTTGTGTTTTCTTTTCCATGAGTTTGATGTTTATTTGACACATTCAACCATTGAATGCGCACGAAAAAGAAAAGTACTCCCGGATTGTTTTAATGTCAAATTAAATATTTATATTATAAATGTTTTATTTATGTCAAAACATAAAATAACACACACACCACAGCAATGTTGAATGAATTTCCGATTATCTGCTAACAGATTTAGATTTAGACTAAAAAACAAGCAGTTTCCCATGTATCGTTAAACAAAAACAGGGCTGCATGCTTTAATGACGCATAGCCCCGTTGACGCAAAATCAATAATTTAATTTGCCGCTAATCCTTCAACTAAAAAACCACCCGGACTATCCAGACAAACTTGTCGGGAATCCGGGTGGTTCTTCTTTTGCGATGCGCCGGGGATTTAAGCCCGCGGCGCATCAGGCTGCACTTCCAACTTCACACTCTTCTGTTAATTCGATATGGTTAAACGCTGACGCGATACTTTGCCATCCATGAGAAGTTCTACGATGTAGATGCCTTTCTCAAGACCGGCAAGCTGTACATCCTGCAGGTAGTTACCGGCGGCAAGCGAACCAAGGTCAATTTGCTGTACGGTGCGGCCGCTCATGTCGGTGAGGGTAATCATACCCTGCTGTACGGGCGACTCAAGCGAGTAGGCAATCTGTACATTGTTCTGCGCCGGGTTGGGGAACATTACCATGTTTGATACCGCATCCGTTTCGGTGATACCGGTGGTAAGCTGCAGCGGAATGAGGCTGTCGCCCGAAGCAAGTGCTACCCAGAGGCCAAAACCAGGACCGTTGCTGTTGTTTGACGGGTTAAGGAAGCCCGAAGCAAGTACGGTAATTGCTTGTCCCTGAAGGTTGCGCTGTGCAAGATCAGCAAAGTAAGAAGCCACTACGGTGTTGCCGGTAGCATCAGTTACACTGATGTTGTAGTTTGAAGTAGGCAGTGAAAGGTAACCCGCAAAGTTGGTGTAAGCTGCATCATTTACAAGTGTAGCACCGGTAAAGGCTTCTTCTACATCCACTGTGGGCGCATCAGTTGAACCATGAAACACCAGTACATCGGTGTTGGCCACGTTGGTAGCCTCTTCACGGGCACCGCTGAATACTTCAATAGTAAAGTTAGGAGCCGGGTTGTAGCCGGTGGGGCTTACAATACCGCTGGCCACCAGAATATATTTGGTACCCGCGTTTAAAGTATAAGTGAAACGGGCAACTTCATTGGTTGTATCGGTGCTGTTGGGTCCGCAAATGGTTACATCAAACGGCGTTCCGGCGGGAAGATCTACAAAACCGGTGGCGGTGCGGAACGCAAAGTTGGTTACCGCAGGAGTATTGTTTACCCATACATCAACCAAGGCCGCTGCTGCGTCGGCACAATTGTGAATTACTTGTGCGCGGGTTGTACTCACAGCCACAGAAGGCAATTGCTGGAGCGGACCGCCCGAAGGCAATGCTACCCAAAGACCGAATGCAGGACCATTGTTGTTCGCCTGTGTATCAAGAAAACCCGAAGCTACTACAGTAATTGACTGACCAGCCAGACTGAGTGTTTGAAGCGGAGCAGAATACTCAGCTACTACATCGGCACCAGAAGCTGTACGCACCTGCAGGTTGTAGTTGGCAGTGGGCAGTTCGAGGTAACCACCAGAAGCATATTCGCTGTACGAAATATCATCAACAAGTGTGGCAACAAGCGGAGCCACTACATCTACAGTAGGAGCATCGGTTGCACCATGATATACGAGCACATCCGTATTAGACGGGTTTGAAGCTACTTCGCGGCTTTGGCTAAAGATTTCGAGAGAGAATGCAGGTGCAGGATTATAGTTTGCAGCTACCACAATACCACTGGCAATAATGGTGTTTTTGCTGTTTGCAGGAACACCACCGGGATAGCTGAAACGAACCACTTCAGCTGTAGTATCTGTGCTGTTCGGCCCGCAAATGGTAATGTCGAACGTTACGCCAGCAGGTACGTCCACCCAGGCGGTGGCTTCGCGGAAGCTCAGGTTGTTGGCATACAAGGTATCGTTGAGCCAGATGTCAACCGTTGCTGCTGCTGCATCGGCGCAGTTATGAATGATTTGTGCACGGGCAGTGGAAATGGGAGCCGAAGGCAATTGAATCATGGGGCCGGTGGTATCAGGAGCTACCCAGATACCAAACGCCGGACCATTGCTGTTGGCCGCCGGATTGAGGAAACCTGAAGCTACAGCTACCAGCGCAGCACCGTTCAGATTAAGTGTTTGGAGCGGAGCCAAATACTCAGCCACCACGTCGGTGCCGGCAGCGGTACGCACCTGGAGGCGGTAGTCGGCCGTGGGCAATTCGAGGTAGTTGCTGAACTGCGGATACGATACGTCATTAAGCAACGTAACATTGGTGTAAGGCGTACCTACACCGGGAGCCACAATATCAACAGTGGGTGCATCGGTTGAACCGTGCAGCACAAGGATATCAGTATTAGCCGGATTAGAGGCCGTTTCGCGGCCGAGTGTATAAAGATCAAGGTTAAATGCCGGAGCTGGCGAGTAGCCCGAAGGACTTACAATACCGTTAGCTACTGCCACATAGGTTTCACCAGAAGTAAGTTGAAGACCAGAGAAGCGACGCACTTCATTGATAGTGTCAGTACTGTTTTTACCACAAATGGTAATGTCAAAAGGCACTCCGGCGGGTGCATTGTTGAATCCCCAAACAGTTCGGAATGCAAAGTTGTCAATAAGCAATGTATTGTTCAACCAAACATCCACTGTGTCGGCCGCTGCATCGGCACTATTGTGAATAACCTGCAGACGGGCAGTTTGTGCATTAAGGCCTAAATACCCCAGCAATAGTCCCCCCGCGAGTGTGAAAAATCGTTTTGTTCTATTCATGATTTCTAGTTTTGAAAAGTTCAGCCTGTGGTTGCAACACAGCAACAAAACCAGAATAGGGTTTTAATGTTCAGTGCACTCATCAAACTTTAATGTGCATTAAAACCTGTTTAATAAATTGCACCTGCACGTCCTGACCAGTTACCGGTAATTTACCTGCCGGTTATCATCCGATAAATACCAATTGCCGGAAAAGACCGAAAACAGGCACAAACCGTGCTCCGGCGAAATTTTCTTACCTTTAACCCTTCTGAATTCGTTTGTTACGTATGACTATGCAAAATCTGGTGGAGCGCTTTCCCGAACAACTCGACGAAGCTGTTTCCATCTTTCGTGCCGCCACACTGCGTGAACCGTCGCAGCCTTTTGTGAATGTGGTTATTGCCGGCCTGGGTGGCTCTGGTATTGGCGGAACTATTGTAAGCGATCTCGCCTTCGATTCGTCGCCCATCCCGGTAACTGTTACCAAAGGCTATTTCATTCCGGCATTTACAAGTGCACAATCGCTGGTGGTTATTTCCTCTTATTCAGGAAATACCGAAGAAACCATAGCCTGTTTTGAGCAGGCCCGCAGCAAAGGTGCGCATATTGTATGCATCACCTCAGGCGGACGTGTGGCCGATATGGCCCGCGAAGGCAAAGAAGATTTGCTGCTGGTGCCCGGCGGTATGCCTCCACGCGCCTGCCTCGGCTATTCGCTTGTGCAGTTGCTGGGCGTATTTTCGGCATACGGACTGCTGCCGGCCACATCGCTTAGCGAAGTTTCTCACGCCGGAGCTGCTTTGCGCAGTACAAAAGAAGAAATTGCCGCCGCAGCAACCACGCTTGCCAATGACCTCAATAACCGCGTACCGGTAATTTACAGCACCACGCACCTCGAAGGTGTGGCCATACGCTTGCGCCAGCAGATAAACGAAAATGCAAAAATGCTTTGCTGGCACCACGTAATTCCCGAAATGAACCACAACGAGCTTGTGGGCTGGGCCGGCGGCAACGATCAGTTTGCCGTAGTACTGCTGCGCGACCCGAACGAATACGAGCGCAACAACTACCGCATCGACATTAACAAAAACATCATCATCCAGAAAACAGCAAACTTCTTTGAAGTAACTGCACAGGGACAAAACCCCATTGCAAAGGCACTCTGGCTGATTCATTTCGGCGACTGGCTCTCTGTAATACTGGCTGATTTGCGCGGTGTGGATGCCATTGAGGTAAATGTGATCAACTACCTCAAAAACGAACTCTCCAAAAAATAACAGCGCCATGCAGCAGGTGCGCTTCCGCGATCTGGGTCTGATTGATTACAAGGCCTGCTGGGATTACCAGGAAGAATTATTTGCGCAAACCGTTGCCGTAAAGCTGGGCAACCGCAACCTGCCGCCCGATGAAGCCGTACCTACACAAAGTCACCTGCTCTTTTGTGAGCATCCCCATGTATATACACTCGGCAAAAGCGGCCATGAAAGCAACCTGCTGGTTGACGAGGCAGGCCTGAATGCCATTCACGCTACCTACTATAAAATAAACCGCGGCGGCGATATTACCTACCACGGCCCCGGCCAGCTGGTAGGCTATCCGGTGCTCGATCTCGATTGCTTTTTTACCGATATACACCGTTACCTGCGATTACTTGAAGAAGTGATTATCCGCGTGATGGCCGAATACGGACTCAAGGGCGAACGCTATCCCGGCTACACCGGCGTGTGGCTTGATGCAGCCGACGAACAAAAAGCGCGTAAAATATGCGCTATGGGCGTGCGCGCAAGCCGGTGGGTAACTATGCACGGCTGGGCGTTTAATGTAAATACCAACCTCGACTACTTTTCAAAAATCGTACCCTGCGGTATTGATGACAAAGCCGTTACATCAATGAAACAGGAGCTGGGGCATGATGTAAATATGGAAGAAGTAAAGCGGCTCACCGCATATTATTTCGAGCTCGAATTTGGCTGCAAACTGGTTGTTGCAGCAGACGTAAGGGTATAACTTTTTCGGCCTGTTTCCGTATTACACACAAGGAGTGTGTGAAAAGGGTTGTATCATTTCTTTCATTGAAAAGCCTCATGTATGCGAAAGTTTCTGAAACGTTTTGGAATTGGTTTGCTGATTCTGCTTGTGGCACTAAATCTGTTTATCCTTATCAGCGGCCGCACCTATCTTTACAAAGGCGTATGGAATACCTATCTGAAAGGGCGCAGCGGTCCGTCGGTAAGTGAATATGCAATTTTTGAAAACCGTACGCTTCAGCCGCTTTCGCCGCAGCCCTGGCCCGTAGCGGCCAAACTGAATGCGCAAAGCATTCCGGCCGACTTGCTGGCAAAAATAAATGCCATTGAAACCGGTGCACTGCTCATCATCCGTCATGACACGATCCTGCACGAGCAGTACTGGGGCGATTTTTCGGCGGCAAGTCATACCAACTCCTTTTCCATGGCGAAAACTGTAGTGAGTATTCTGGTCGGATGCGCCATTGAAGATGGTTTTATTCAAAGTGTGGATCAGCCGGTGGGCGATTTTTTGCCTGAATTTAAGCAGGGCGAAAGGGCGCGAATCACCATCAGGCATCTGCTTACCATGAGCTCAGGTATTTCGTTTGATGAAGACTATGTAAACCCGCTGGCCTACCCGGCCGAATCATACTACGGCAGCGACCTGCGCCAACTTACTTTCGGTTACGATAAAGTACACAGCGCGCCGGGGCAAACGTTCGAATACCTGAGCGGTAATACGCAACTGCTGGGTTTTGTGCTGCGTGCCGCTACGGGCAAACCCGTTTCAGACTACGCCACACAACGGCTCTGGGGGCCGGCAGGCTGTGAGCAAACCGCATTCTGGAGCCTCGACCATAAAGACGGCGACGAAAAAAGCTTCTGCTGCCTCAACAGCAACGCACGCGATTTTGCCCGCATCGGCAAACTGTATCTCGACAGCGGCCGCTGGAACGGAAAACAACTTGTGCCCGAAGCCTACGCCCTGCAATCAGTGCAACCGGCCGGGCTAAAACGTAACGACGGAAGTGTGTGCGATGATTACGGCTTCAGCTGGTGGCTAATTCCCGACTACAAAGGCCACCGCATTTTTTATGCACGCGGTATTCTCGGACAATATGTGCTTTGTATTCCTGATCTGGATATGATTGTGGTGCGCCTTGGCAAAAAACGACTGCCCAGCGACAGTGACGATGTGCCGGAAGATGTACATTATTATCTGGATGCGGCACTAACCATGTATGCGAAATAGAAATTATTTACATCGCTCCTCAAAATTGTTTTTTATACCCGGTGAAAAAGCCGGAAGGATAATTTTGAGATGAGTTCTGATTGTTTAACGATCTTTGCACTGCGTATGAAAAAGGATTTTGAAATTCCGCCGGTTGAAAACGTGGCTATAGCCATAATCAAGGAACCTAACCGCGATGTGGATGAATGGGGTGTTTATCTGATAAACCTCAAACAAGAACCCCTGCGGAATGTGTTTATTACCTCCACCGGCTACGGGGAACTTAACGGTGAAAAACGCCGGACTTCTACCCTTCGGCATTTCTTCGAAACCGTGGCTGCCGACACTGCAATTAAAGTAGAACCCATCATGGATTTTACTTTCGGGCTGAGTAACGAGTACTGGGTGAGTTTTTATGTGGGCGAACAGGTTTACGACAAACAATACATCTTTCTGCCCGAAACAATTAACCCGTCAAACTTCACCACCATTCCCCTGCTCGAACGCAAGGGTGTGATGATCGGCTGATTTTGCGCATCTTCGTGGTATGAGCAACTACACGCCGGCCACAAGCATTCTTTTCCTCGATATTGAAACGGCACCGGCAGCGCCGGGCTACGATAAACTGCCCGAACACTGGCAGGAACTCTGGAACCTGAAGGCCGAGCAGATTAAGCGTGAACGCAATTTGCCCGAAGCCTCAGCTGCCGAAGTCTATGACCGCGCCGGTATTTATGCCGAATTTGGCAAAGTGGTGTGCATTGTAGCCGGTGCAGTAGTAAAAGCCGAAGACGGCCGCCGGGCACTGCGCCTCAAAGCCTTTGCCGGCCACGACGAAAAAAAACTGCTAAGCGATTTTGCCGAACTCCTGCGCAACCGCTACAGCCGCCCCGGCACTTTTCTTTGCGCGCACAACGGCAAAGAGTTCGACTTTCCCTTCCTCGGCCGTCGAATGCTGGTACATGGCATTACGCTTCCGCCCGCGCTTGATGTGGCCGGCAAAAAACCGTGGGAAACTTCGTTTATAGATACCATGGAGCTTTGGAAATTCGGCGACCGGAAAAGTTTTACAAGCCTCAACGTCCTGGCCGCATTGTTTGGCATCCCCTCGCCTAAAGACGACATAGACGGCAGTATGATTCATCAGGTATATTGGCAGGAAAACGACCTGGAGCGTATTGCCCGGTATTGCGGTAAGGATGTGGCCACGCTGGCTCAGGTATATTTACGCATTACAGGTGAAGAAATAATTGATGCCGATTTAATTATGGAAATAGGCTGATACAAACGGTTGGTGTATCTTCGCAGCAGGTATTCAGACACATGCGATTTGCCTTCATTTCCCTTTGCTTTCTTTTGCTGTTTGCGGGCTGCTCTTCGCAACCTGAAGCCGACAAAAAAATTATCTCCGGATTTTCAGGAACTGTTGTAAATATCATCAACAACGACGAGGGGTTGCTGCACGGCATCGCACTGGGCATGACCGAAGCCGAGGTAAAGAAAAAAGCCCTGCCCGGCGACAGTTTAAGCAGTACTTCGGCAGGTTATCTGCTTTATGAAGAAAAGCTTGATTCATCAATTGAATATACTTATGAATGTGAGTTTGATGAAAAAGGCCTGAGCGCACTTACCCTTATGGTTTACCGGAAAGGTGAAACACAGGCTGATGCCCTTTTTGCCGATTTCAAAAACTACTTCACAAAAAAGTACGGCCAGCCCGAAGATGCAGGTTTCGGATACATCTGGAATGCAACCGCAGGCAAACGCCCCGCACGCATTACACTCAAAGACGAATCAGTGGAATACCTGTACGGCGTAATTTCCGTATCGTTTTACGACAGCTCCTTCGAAGCGCGGCCTGCCACAAAAGACAGTTTAGCACTGTAATTTCTCCGATTCCGCCGAAAACCTTATTTTTAAGGCGATGGAAATGAAGGAACCCACGGGCGGCGAACTGCTCGACATCCGAAATCTTGTTACTGAATTCCGTTCGGGCGACGAAACCCTGAAAGCAGTAAATAACGTAAGTTTTACTGTGCGCAAAGGCGAAACCGTAGGCGTGGTGGGCGAATCGGGCTCGGGCAAATCAGTAACAGCCCTTTCGGTGATGCGCCTCATTCCTAATCCTCCCGGAAAAATTACCGGTGGCGAAATCATTTACCATTCCCGCACAAAAGGCATTGTGGATCTCACCAAAGTATCAGAGAAAGACATGCGCGATTTTCGCGGGAATGAAATAGGCATGATCTTTCAGGAGCCGATGACTTCCCTCAACCCGGTTTACACCTGCGGCAATCAGGTGATGGAGGCCATAATGCTCCATCAAAAAGTGACCAAACAGGAAGCCGTAAACCGTACCCTGCGGCTTTTTGAAGAAGTACTGCTACCTAACCCGGCCGAGATTTTTAAAAAGTATCCGCACCAGATTTCGGGCGGACAAAAGCAGCGTGTGATGATTGCCATGGCAATGTCGTGCAATCCGCAGGTGCTTATTGCCGACGAGCCGACCACGGCGCTCGACGTAACGGTACAAAAAACCATTCTCGACCTCATGCTCAAACTTCAGCGCGAGCATGATATGGGCATCATTTTCATTACACACGACCTTGGTGTAATTGCCGAACTGGCCGACAAGGTGGTGGTAATGTATAAAGGCCGTATTGTAGAGCAGGGACCAGTAATGGAGATTTTTGCCAACCCGCAGCATCCCTACACCAAAGGCCTGCTTGCCTGCCGTCCGCCACTGAACCGTCGTTTGCACTACCTGCCCACCGTGGCTGACTTTATGACGGTGGCTGAAGACGGCACCATTAGCGAAAATAAACGCACCGTTACCGACATGATTCACGACGTGGAGGTAACGCCCGAGCAGCGCCGCACACAGCAGGAAAAACTCCGCGCACAGCAACCCATCCTCCGCATCGAAAACATCCGCACCTGGTATCCTACGGCAAAAACCATTCTGGGCAAAACCATTTCGTGGAACAAAGCGGTTGACGATGTAAGCTTTGATGTATATCCCGGCGAAACCCTTGGACTGGTGGGCGAATCGGGCTGCGGAAAAACCACACTCGGCCGCACCATTCTGCGTTTGATTGAGCCTACCGAAGGCAAAATTATTTTCGACGGAAAAGACATTACACATTTGCCGGCTGCCGAAATGAGGCCGCTGCGTAAAGACATACAAATCATTTTTCAGGATCCGTATTCATCGCTCAACCCGCGCATTACCATTGGCAGTGCCATTATGGAACCCATGCGTGTGCACAACATTGGCGCAAACGACAAAGAGCGGAAAGAGAAAGTAATGGAACTGCTGCGGCGTGTGAATATGAACGAAACGCATTTTCACCGCTACCCGCACGAATTTTCGGGCGGACAACGCCAGCGTATTTGTATTGCACGCGCGCTGGCGCTCAATCCGCGTTTCATTATCTGCGATGAGTCTGTATCGGCGCTCGATGTATCCGTGCAGGCACAGGTGCTCAATCTGCTCAACGAACTGAAAAAAGATTTTGGCTTTACCTACATCTTCATCTCACACGATCTTTCGGTAGTAAAGTTTATGAGCGACCGCATGGTGGTGATGAACAAAGGCAAGATTGAAGAAATGGGCGATGCCGATGAAGTCTATGCCAATCCGACCTGCGAATACACACGCAAACTCATCAGCGCAATTCCGAAAGGTGAGCTTGAAGATATTCGGCGTGCAATGGTGGAAAAGCGCATGCGCTCAGGCCTTGTATAAACCGGATAACTAGTCCGGCTTGTACGCATACAACGTAACATGCCTTTTCCTGAAAACGATTGCATAGTGAAGTGAGTCCATCGCCGACGTTATTTTTTGCGCACACAACGTGTCTTTAGCATTGTTGATATTACCCAATAGCATTACGTAATCGATCTGCCGGGCTGGCTTACTCATTTCCGTTTTCCATGAGCTCAGGCAATGCAATTCGTGCGGATCTAATGAGGCAAGTGTAAAACGATGAGGAAAATGCGCATCATTATTTTTTAGCGGAAAATAGCCCTGTCCGGTTTCGTAATTATTAAGTAAAGCCACGTCCCGTCCCGCAAAAGCATACTCCCCTGAATGATGATCCAGCACCTCATCCGAAAATGAATACACAACAATTGTACTGCGGTCGCGGATGTATTTACCAGCTTCCGAAACAGCATGCACATTGTTGTTCAGGTGTTCGGCTTTGTCTTGTATCAGAAGATTTTTGGAAAGTGTGATCACAACCGAAACTACGGCAAAAGAATATAACCATCGCTGCGGGTACCGGAAACGGGCAACAACGACCAGCAAAAAAATCCACGTAATCCACTCAACCCGCACGCCAAAAATTCCGCCTCCTCCGGCCTCCTCCGGAAAAAAAAGAACAGCAAAAAAACACAACACAGCAAATAGTATAAGAAGCAAAGTCAGCGACCTTGCTTCATTACCCGCATGCTTTCTTAATCTGAACGTATTATAAGCACCAATTACAATAACGCCCAAAATAATCGCCGCCAATAACTCGTAAAGCAGACTTACCGGTGCTGTAAGTATTGGTGCCGAATGCATACTTAAAAAGAAATCCATTCTTTCAGATACCGGCTCGAATTTAACCGCATTCGCTCCGGACTGTGCCATCGTATAGATTATGAAAAAAAACAAGCGAAGGCAAAAAGCTGATGAACGCCACAATTAACGGCTTTAGCAGCTGCCTGAAATTACGTTGACGTATAGCCTGAATAATAAGAGAAACAAAAACAAATAGCCCTGTAAACAACCAGGTGAGCTGATGTGAAAACCAACCTGCGGTAAACAACATGAGCAGTAGTAATACGTATGGCCAACGGATGTCAGAAGAATACTTAAGCCAGCCGGTTATTCCCAGCAACATAAAAACCACTCCGAAACAAAAATTGTAGAACCCGAACTGAAAAACCAAACTCAGCACGATTGGGAAAATAAGGTAACTCATTATTCGCGGATAAGGAGATACCACAAACATCAACCAACGAAAAGCAAACACAAGTCCGACGGCATAAAGCAAATGAACAATTTTTGCGGCCAGCGCTATTCCGAACCACTCATTAAAAAATGCAAGTAAAACATGCCCCGTCCAATTGGGCGAAGGCAGTGTATTTACCGAATAAAACTGATTTAAAAATTCATCATTCCCAAAAACAAGTTTATACAATACACCCGCATTGTAACTATGTGCAGCCCCATCGAGTGTAAGAAACCATTTTGAGGCGATGAGCGGATTAAGCAGCAATAAAGTGACTCCGCAAAAGAAAACAACCTCTATCCGGTTTCGGAGTGTGGCTGAACGTAACATGGATGCTGGGTTAAATGCAGGCATGTGTGTGATAAATTAAGTTTTACCAGATGCTTCTGTTAAATGTTTACGTTACGCCGACTCTTCAGACAAGTAAAAGCCAATGTATGGACATTATTAACGGTTAATCCGGCAAATACTCATACAAGGTAATTTCCCGTCGGCTATATATCGCTCTGTAATCAAGCGAATCCATAGCACAGGCAATCTTCTCCAGACAAACCGGATCTTTTATATATACCTGATCCTTTACAATCAGTACATAATCGACCTGCTTAGCCGGTTTGTTTTTCACTTCCGGCCAGTACCATGTACAATTCACATCGCGCCAGCTGAGCGAGGCGAGCTGATAGTTGTAGGGTAGTTTTTCATAATTCCATTTTACCGGAAAATAATTATGCTGCGCTTCGTAATTATCAAGCAACACTACATCGCGCCCGGCAACTGCATACTGTCCGATGTGCAGATGCAGCCAGTTGTAAGTAAAAGGCAACACAACTACTGTAGATTTATCACGGATATATTTCCCTGCATCATGCGCTGCATGTGCATCAAGATTGTAGTCAATCAACGACGGCTTGAAGTAGGCCACATGCAACAGGCCAAGCAATACCGTAACTGTACCCGCAGCAGTCCAAAGACGCGAAGGCAAACGAAATTGTGCAGCCAGTATCATCAGAAAGACTATAGTAATCCATATTATCCGTATGCCAATTACCCCTCCGTCGCCAATTACTTCGGGAATAAACAACATGAGCAGAAAAGACAATACAAACATGATCAGCCAGAAAATTATCTGCCCTGATACACCTGCTGCTGCGCTTTTCCGCACCCGGTAATAACGAATGCCGCCTGCAACCACCATTGCGGTTAACAGCAATAAAAAACAGACTCCCAATGTATTCTCCTGAATAAAATACAGTCCCCAAAAACTACCATCCGAAAAATCAGTCCAACGCTTTGATAACGCAACAAATTCTGCTCCCGATCCTCCGCCTCCTTTAACGCTGTAAACAAACAGGAAAACAAGCGATGGCAGCGATACACCCGCTGCATACAATACCTTCCTAAATACAACAGCAAACTGCTTTTGTGTAATGAACAGATAAAGCAGATGACAGCCAATAAACAACCCAGTAAACGCCCAGGTAAGCTGATGCGAAAACCAAAGAAGCGTTAACGCAATTGCCAGCCATAACGCACGCAGCCACGAAGGGTTTGGCGCAAAACGCAGCCAGCTGTTCATCACAACCAGCATAAGCACCATACCCAGACAGTAATTGTAAAACCCAAAAAGAAAAACAACATTGTAAATTACCGGAAAGGCCAGATAACTCATTAACCGTGGCTGCGGCGATACCGTGAACATGAGTCTTCGGAATGCAAGCGCAAAACCGGCAATGTAGGTTAGATGCACTATTTTGGCCCCGGCCGCCACACCAAACCAATGTCCTCCATAAGCCAGCAACAAATGCCCCAGCCAGTTTGGAGAAGGAAGTAAATTGATTTTATAATACTGCCCAAGATATGAATCATTACCCGAGAGCAAATTATAAAGTACGCCGGCATTATAACTGTGTGATGCCCCGTCTTCGGTAACAAACCAAGTAACTCCGGTTATCGGAAAAGCAACCAGCAACAGCATTGCCCCGAAAAATATTCTCTCGGCAAGTGTGAGATACTGCTGTCGGGTGAGGCGGATTTTCATTTACTGTAAAGCTTATGGCTTACCAAGATATACCCAGTCGCCATTGAGTTTGTGACACTCGAAATCCTTTAGCGGAATAACCGATGTAAGTTTTTCTTTAAACGGGAAAAAATTCACATGCTCATCGAGCGTGTAGTAATAGTAGCGCTGGCAGGGTGTAACAATGAACACCTGCTTGCGGGCAATACGCACCAGCTCTTTCATACATTGTTCCAGCTTAATCAGGTGTTCAACCGTGTGGCTGCAGGTTACAATGTCGAATGATTTATCAGGGAAAGGCATTTGTTCAATATTGCCTTTCACATAGGTGTATTCAGTTGAATCGTCTTTGTCTTTAATATCAAAAGCAGTAAGTGCTAAATCAGGGTGACGCTGTTTGATGGTACGAAGCAGATAGCCATTTCCTGAACCTACATCAATGAGTGACGTGGCAGAAGGATCGATATGATCAAGAATAAACGCCAGACTAGGTTTATTGATATCGGTAATACGGTTGCGTGAAATGGTATTGAGGTTGTTGTAAAAGCGGTCGTAATCTTCAGGCGTAAAGCTGTACACACGGCTTTTAAAATCCATCACCTCGCGTATATTACGCCCGCGATAGGCAAACCAGAAAAACGGATACATAAACCAGCGGCTGTCGCGCACCACAGGCGGTATCCATTCATCCATCACATAGCGTATGGCATTCGTCAGATCTCTGTTCATCAGTATCAGGCTGTTCTTCTGTTATACTTACCGGTAACGTGGTTCCATTTAATGCGGAACAAATCAAGCAGCATGCCGGGTGCGTGTTTAAGCAAACTTACACTCGACTCATCGTGACTGCTTTTAAACACCACGGGCAAACGTTTTATATCGTAATTACGTTTGAGTGCAATGTAAAGCAGTTCCACATCAAACGCAAAGCTGTTCAGGCGTGATACGCCAAAAAGATCGTCGGCAATTTCGGCGCGGAAACCTTTGAGGCCGCACTGTGTATCGTGCAAGCCGGTAGTCACAAAACGACCTACAAAAAAGGTAAAAATGCCGCTGCCTAATTTTCGCGCGCCGGAAATTTCACTGAAATAACGCGAAGCCTCCAGCGTACGGTCGCCGATTACAAGATGAAATTGCTTTTCGTCGAGATACTCTACAAAACGTTGCATCGAAACTTCATCAAACGGCACATCGGCATCGGTAAACATTCGCAAACGGCCTTTGGCCTCCCGCATGCCTGCGCGCACAGCTCCTCCTTTGCCCATGTTTTCGGGAAGGCCGATGAATTTGCAGCCTGCACGTTTTGCAACATTCTCCGTAGCACCGTCATCGCCCGAACCATCATCAACCACAATAACCTCCCACGTTTTGCCAAGCGTACCAAGCCACTGCTGCAAAAGCGGCAGCGACTGCTCCAATTGTGCAGCACCTTTGTAAGCGGGCAATACAAAACTGATGTCGGTCACGGTTTGCGGTAATAGGTGCGGTTGTTGTGCTGGATGGAATCTTTCTGCACATCAAACAACTGTGTATGCACAGGCTTAATGAGCAATTCATCAATGTATAGTGGTGATGTTTTGGGAATATCAAAATTGAACAGCGTTACCTTGATGCGCTGTTCGGGATGTGTAATCGGAATAATTCGTTCTTCGAGCGCCCAGTGGTTTGATATTGCCACACAGGCTTCAGACATATTCCCATACACAACCGTATCCAGCTTATCGCCTGAGTAACTTGCCACTTCCACATACGAACGTGCATAAAGGTCTTTGTCGAAATTGGCGAGCCAGAACGTAACGCTGTAATTTCCGGGCACTGCGCCAATAACTTTGGCATCGTAAAGTACATTATACACATAGCGGCCACCGTTTGCCTTCATCGACTTTTTACCACGGAACGGCGGGCCATACGCTTTCACTTCTTCAAAATCACGGCACGCGAAATTCAATACCGAATCGGTACTCAGGTAAGGCCATACAGGCCATGTTTTTTGCGCTTCGAAGGCTGCAAGGTGTTTGCTGTATTGCTGTGCTATGCGTTCCTGCATTTTTGAAGGCAGCAAACGATGCACGGTGTAATCCGGTGTTTCAAAAAGCAAATCAGACAGCGCAAGCAGTTCGGCTTCGTTTGTGCTGAGTTCAGCTTTTCGTGCAAGCACCAGAAACGGACGCGCATCGGGCAAACGGGTAAGCAGGCTGAGCGGCCTTACCGGATCCTTCACCATTGCAATATGCTCAGCCGATTTCGAAAGCGAACTCCGTCCCGAAAGCATGGAAAGCATAGGCAGACCGGTTTTGAGCGAAACAAGGTAGGTGATATTGATAATGTCGTGATTAGCCGGCATCAGTCCGGGCCCTTCGCTACCGTTGTGAAAATAAGGCAAAGGAAGTATGGCCTGATAATCGCTCACCCTGATCTGACGCAGCCAGGCATTTTGCGGAAGCAGGTTTTTCTCATCGTCCATTTCCACAATCCGGTTGTTTAACCGATCCTGCAGCGTGGCCGATGTACCCCACGAATCAAACAACAACAATGCCGGCACCGCAATCATCACCGACCAGCGCAGCACATTGCCAAGCGTACCGGCACGGTGCTCAACCAGTTTCCAGAGGCGATACACGGCAAGAATGTTTACAACATAAAAAAACATCCATGTAAAACGTCCCAGCGCCCTGAACTGCCTGAACGGCCCGGCATACTGTATCCAGCTCCCGTCTTCTTTAAACAAAAACGGCCAGCCAAACGAAAGAAACATCAGTAGCAGCGATGTCCATGCAAGTATGTTGAGCACCTTTTTGTCTGATACACTCAGCAGCAAATCAAACCTCCGCCGCACAAGTCGCAGCAATTGAACCAGCAACACAGCAAGCAAACCAATAACTGCGGCAAGGCCAATGTATGCCGCTCCTTCGTAGCTGCCATGCTTGGGATGAAACCAGCCCGAAACATACGGCTCATACACACGGCCATACGGGTAAAACACGCTGCTCCACGTGGCTGTAAACTGATCAAAACCCCAGGGAACAGACGTGCGGTCGGTTTCATGATCGGTGAAATAAACCATTGCCTGCAGAAGCACCACAGGAAGCACAACCTGCAGCGAGAAATGCAGCAACACAAATTTCAAACGCCCGAAACCACGGTCGCGCGTGACAAAGAGTACAAACCAGTATAAGCCACTGGCCGCAAGGCAAAACACAAGCAGATAAAGGTGTGTGGCTGCAGCAAAGAAAATGAGCAGCGCCGTAAACAAACTCAGTCTGATGCGCGGATAATCATAAAACCGGGCCAGCGAAAAAACAAGGGCGGGAATAATAAAACTGATGGCAAGTGAATAATGCCCCGACATCCGGTCGAGCTGCGGCGAACAGAACATTATGCCCACACCACACAACGCACCGTACCACCACGGCAAATTCCAATGCCTGAAAAGCGCATAAAGAAAAACAGCCCCGAACAACGGCGAAAAAAGCATGAGCAAATTGAGCACCGCCACCGAAGTATGCGCAGCACCGGGGCCAAACACCTTCATTGCATTGGTGTAAAGCGGCAACGCACCGGTAAAAAAAATGCTTTCCTTGTCGGGATAATTCATACTCTGCTGCTGCCACCAGAGCGAATCATACTTTACGTGATATTCCGTTTGATAGTAAATCTGCATCCCATCGCCGGCAGCACCAAAGTAGCGCGAACCGGGGTGTGTAACCAATGTGCCGAAATAGTAAAAAGTAAGCAACAGACCTGCTCCGATGACAAGAAGCAGGCCTTTATCGGTAAACACGCGATGAAAAAATGCCTTCACTATCGGGCCCAGATGTTATACTTAAGAATGCAGAAAATTGCACGGAAACCGTCTTTCCAGCCAATTTTTTTTCCCTCCTCATAAGTACGGCCGTAGTAAGAAATGCCTACTTCGTAAATACGCACTTTGGGGATACGCGAAATGCGTGCGGTAACCTCAGGCTCAAAACCAAAGCGCTTTTCACGAAGCGGGAGCGATTTAATCATTTTCGCATCAAACAGCTTGTAGCATGTTTCCATATCCGTAAGGTTGAGATTGGTAAACATGTTGGAAAGAAACGTGAGGAATTTATTGCCGATGGTATGCCAGAAAAAGAGAATGCGGTGCGGACGTCCGCCCATAAACCGCGAGCCAAACACCACATCGGCAAAACCATCAATGATGGGTTTGAGCAAAATATTGTATTCGGCAGGATCGTATTCAAGATCGGCATCCTGAATAATGATATAATCGCCCGAGGCAATTTCGATGCCTTTGTGAAGCGCCGCTCCCTTGCCCTGATTGTAGGGCTGATTAAACAGGCGGATATCATGACCGGTATGTTCGGCAATGTATTTTTCCACCACACCCTGCGTATCGTCTTTCGAACAATCGTTCACGATCACAATTTCTTTCGTCATGCCGCTGATGAGTTCTACGGCAATCACTTTATTCAGAATCAGGTGAATGGTGGCGGCCTCGTTATACGCCGGGATAACGATACTGAGTTTTTTCGACATTTATTTTAGGAAATAGTGCCGAAAGATAGGGGTTTTCGGCGGTTCAGCGGCAAAAAAACACCGTAGTTTACCGTGGTTTCACCACACCGGCCCGTATGCGCAGATTATCAAAATACATCAGGCTTTCCGAACGGATAAAAAACTGCGTAACCAGCGTATCGCCCGCACAAACCGGCTGATCAATAAACTGCCTGTTTTTTATCGTAATCCATGCATCCTCAGGCGCAGCATAGTTTGTAAGCCGCAGGTCAGTGAGTGCCACATAATCCTGCTGTCCGCGTTTAATATAATACAACACCGATGCGGCATGGCGCGCGTTGCCCCTGTTCATCGCCATTTCAGTATCCACAAAAATATACGCATCATTGAGCGAATCAGGAACCGGTGTTTTGATTTGCAGCGGATACACTTCTCCTGCTCCTCCAAACAACACATTGCCTTTTCCGGATAATGCCCTGACCGGTTGCTTGTATGCCCGCTTCTCAAAATCCATATCCGCAATTTCAATAGCCGGAGGCCCGCTCACGGCTGTATTTTCCATCAGCACAATCCGGCCACCGCCGAAATAATTCCTTACCCTGAATCCGGGATATTTCTTCCTGTCGTTCGCAAAAACCAACAGCCAGGGGTAAGGCGCAAGCGGCTGTCGTATTTCGCACAAGGTGACATCAGGACTAAGTTTGCCGATGCTTTGCTGGTAATTTAAATCGGTGAGAAACTGCCCCTCTGCTGCTAACACAAAAGACTTTTGGGGTACACGCTTGTGCAGCTCATTTACAATTTCTGTAATGTGCCGCTCATCGGGCCAGTCGCGCTGATAGGAAAAGTTAAGCGTAAAGGGCAGCAACAGCAGCGCGGGTAGTGCGGGAGCAAAAACCAGCTTTGAAACAATTCTGTTTTCGGGCCATACATGCAGCAGTTGCACAAACAGCAGCATGAGCAGCGGCACATAAAAAAGCGCCGTGCGTTCAGACAGCAGCAGTGTGCCCACTAACCGGCTCTGAAGCAGCGGACCAAACACGGCAGCCGCAGCAGCGGCGGCAAGCAGCACTAAAAAATGCTGATCGGGCGTAAGCTGTTTGCGCAGTTGTTTCCACGCAAATACGGCAGCTGCACTAATTCCGGCTAATGTAACAATCAGAAAAAATGCCGCGGCCACATCTTTCAGGAAAGGCGGAAACACATGGCCATATAGCATCCTGTCGATCAGCGAACGCCAGGTGCCTCTGAACCAGCTGCCCTGTGCGCCAAAAAACAATGCACCGGCCGCTTTGAGTTTGAGCGAATACGGCACAATACCCGCCAGCACGCCAAGCAGCGGCAGCAGCAGAAACTGTATGCGCACCAGCCGGCCTTCCCACATGCGTTGCGTGGGCATAAACCACACACGCACGGCAGCCGCAACCGAAGCGCCAAGCAATACATGTATAAGTGCGAGATTGGCCAGCACGGCCAGCGCAAGCAGCAGTTGTGCCACAAACGCATCGCGGAGGTTATTGCTGCGGCACCAGCTCCGGTACATCCAGAAACCAGCCAGCATAAGCGCATTACTCAGTCCGTAGCCGCGTGCAATGGAAAAGAAATCGAGCAGATAAGCATAGCCGGTAAGTAATACAAACACGGCAAGCTGTTTCCACAAACCGGCTTCGCGCGCCGCAAACCGGTAAGCCAGCCAGAGATACAGCAAACCGCCAAGCATATTGGGCAAACGCAGCGAAAATTCAGCAGAACCAAACAACCTCTCCGTGGCTTTCATCAGCCACGTATTGAGCAGGTGGTTGTTTGCCGACATCACACCGATATTCTCCGGCCACCAGTTATCGCCACGCACAAATTCAAGCCAGGTAAACGACTCATCCCACGAAAACGGAATGAGTGCACCCCGCACAAATACATACACTGCGGCAAGCAGAGCCAGCGCGGCCAGTACATACGTGGTGCGGAATTGTTGCATCAGCACAATCAGTTGAGCTGCATTTCCGGAATATCGCCCTCAATAACAAGGCGGCCGGCAGTGGCGTTCTTAATCTGCTCTACCGAAATGCCCGGCGCACGCTCAAGCAGCACAAAGCCTTTGCCTTTTACCACTTCAAGCACGGCAAGCTCGGTTACAATTTTCTTCACGCAGCCCACGCCGGTAAGCGGCAGCGAACACTGCGGCAGCAGCTTCGATTCACCGGCTTTGTTTACATGCTGCATGGCTACAATAATGTTTTTGGCCGCGGCCACAAGATCCATTGCGCCGCCCATGCCTTTTACCATTTTGTTCGGAATCTTCCAGTTGGCAATGTCGCCTTCTTCGCTCACTTCCATTGCGCCCAGAATGGTAAGATCAACCTTGCCTGCGCGGATCATGCCAAAACTCAGCGCCGAGTCGAAATAAGCAGTACCGGGAATTTCGGTAATGGTTTGCTTGCCCGCATTAATCAGGTCAGGATCTTCTTCTCCTTCAAACGGGAAAGGCCCCATGCCCAGCATGCCGTTTTCTGATTGCAGCATTACATTTACGCCGGCCGGAATGTAGTTGGCCACCAGCGTGGGAATACCAATGCCGAGGTTTACGTAATAACCATCGCGCAGTTCCTGTGCAATACGTTTTGCGATACCGTTTTTATCTAACATATGTATGTAATTCTTTGTTGTTCTTAGCTCCGCCGTGTGGCGATGATTGCAAATTTATCTTTGAATTTCAGAATTCTTTTTTCAAAAAGCTCGTAGCTCAACGCAGCTATGAGTGTGGTGAGCGATAAATAAATTGAGGCAAATACCCATTTATTTGCACTTCCGATAGCTGGCATTATTTTCATGGAAATTGGCGCAATCAGCATATTATGATACATATACATGCCAAAGGATATCTTCCCCAGGTAATGCAGCAATCCGGGCTTTTGCATCTTTGCTGCAAACTTTGTATTGAATAAAAAATCAGCAAACACGAAAAGCATAAATCCTATGTAAATGTATTTTCTGAACAAGGGATCTATCGGGTTGGTATATTCAAACCGGTGTTCCAGCATAAGTAAAATGATCAAGCCGGCATAGGCCATAAACCGAACAAATCCCGGAATACGTAATTCAATTTTCTTCTGAAAATACAGCCATCCGATCCAGCCGCCAATAGCCATTTCATCCATCCGTGCAAACGTATTCAGGTAGAAATGAAAATAGTTGAGATCGATATAAATCATGGCATAAAGCCTGTAAAGAAAACTGGCAAAAATTACTGCTGCAAATGCCACCGGCATTTTACGAACCGGCACAAAAAACAACAGCAACGGCCAGAAGAGATAAAAATGTTCTTCTACCGAAATCGACCAGAAATGCGCAAAGGGGAATTCGAAATTATTTTCCGATATCACCCTGAAATTACTCATAAACGTGGCCTGCCACAGATAACCCTTGTACGGGGCAACATCCAGCCACTTCAGAAGCAAGGGGGCACAGAGAATCAGAAAAAAATAAAGCGGCCAGATGCGCAACGCCCTGCGGATATAAAACTTGGGAATATTGATTGTGCCTGTTTTATCTTTTTCGCGGATGAGCAGGTAGGTAATGAGAAAACCGGAAATAAGAAAAAACAAATCCACCCCGATGCTGAGGTTGGTGGCGAACCGGTGCGCATACATGCCCGCCATATTCAGTTCCTGCGGCGCATCGGGCGATTTGATCAGCCACGACGGGTTGCCAAACCCGCCGGTCATGCCGTTAAATCCGTGCGCAATTACCACACCAAAAGCCGCAATAAACCGCAACACATCGAGTGTGGGAAAAAAAACCGGCTTTTGTTGTTCTGCAAGATCCTGCATGTGTGCAGTTATTTATCCGCGCTTACGAACGGTGCGTTGTTCGATGCGTTTCTCGTAATTGTTTCCTTTGAAAATGCGCTGCACAAAAATGCCGGGAATGTGAATGTGGTCGGGATCAATTTCGCCCGGCTCTACCAATTCTTCTACTTCGGCAATGGTAATTTTTGCAGCGCCTGCCATCGGGTCGTTGAAGTTGCGTGCTGTTTTGCGGAATACAAGATTGCCGAACCGGTCGCCTTTCCACGCTTTCACAATCGAGAAATCAGCATGAAAAGCGGGTTCAAGCAGGTAGTTGCCTTCTTCGCCCTGAAACGTAAAGCGGCGTGTTTCCTTGCCTTCGGCCACTTCGGTACCAAAGCCGGCTTTTACCCATACGGCAGGCATACCGTACTTTGCAGCCATGCAACGCGTGGCCAGCGTGCCCTGCGGAATAAGATCCACCTCAAGCACACCACTCAGCAGCTGGTTTTCAAACTCGGCGTTTTCGCCTACATACGACGAAATCATTTTTTTCACCTGACGCGTTTTCAGCATCAGGCCAATGCCAAAATCATCCACCCCGGCATTGTTCGAAATGCAGGTGAGCCCGCTTACACCTTTGCGCACGAGCGCATCAATGCAGTTTTCGGGAATGCCGCAAAGCCCGAAACCACCCAGCATGAGGGTGGCTCCGTTTTCAATATCACGCACGGCCTCATCGGCTCCGGATACTACTTTATTCATAGGTTCTTTTCTGTTTGCTGTGGTTATAAATCATCGCCAAAAAGCGGATCATCAAATCCGGTATCGAAAATCGGATCTTCATCTTTCTCGTACTTCGAGCAATCGAGATCAAGGTGTATTTTTCCGCGTGGTTTCGGGAATTCGCCTTTCGATACTTTCAGTGTTTTATCGGCATACACTTTCTGGAAGAACAAGCCCCAGATAGGCAGCGCCATACTTGCGCCCTGCCCTTCGCTGGTGTTGTCGAAGTGTACGCTGCGGTCTTCGGCACCTACCCATGCGCCGGCCGCAAGTTCGGGTGTGAGACCGATAAACCAGCCGTCGGAGTTGTTTTGCGTGGTGCCGGTTTTGCCTGCAATGGCGTTGGTAAGTTTATAGCGCCCGCGCAGGCGGCCGGCTGTACCGCCAAGTACAACGCCCTGCATGAGATTAATCATCAGGTAGGCTTTTTCTTCGCGCAGTACTTCGCGGCTCTTCGGAATAAACTCTTCAAGCACTTTGCCGTTTTTGTCTTCGATGCGGGTAATGAATGTGGGCTCAATCCATGTGCCTTTGTTGGCAAATGTGCTGTTGGCGCCCACCATTTCAAATACCGAAATATCAGCCGTTCCCAAACAAAGCGAAGGCACAGGATCAAGCGGCGAAGTAATGCCCACACTTTGCGCAAAACTCACCACGGCCTGCGGACCAAACTGCTTCATGATGTACGCGGTCACATAGTTTACCGAGTTGGCTAATGCTTTGCGCATGGTAAGCATTTGCCCGTTCAGCTTGTTGTCTGAATTATCAGGACACCACTCGCGGCCATTGTGGTCGATGCAGGTGCGCACGTTCGGAATCTGATCGCACGGCGACCAGCCTTCCTGAATGGCCAGCGCATACACAAACGGCTTGAAGGTAGAACCTACCTGACGGCGGCCTTCCTTTACGTGGTCGTACTGGAAGTGACGGAAGTTGATGCCGCCCACCCAGGCGCGCACGTAGCCGGTTTGCGGCTCCATGGCCATAAAGCCGGCCTGTAAAAAGCCTTTGTAGTAACGGATGGAATCCATCGGTGTCATCACCGTATCAATATCGCCGCGCCACGAAAACACCGTCATGTTTGTTTTCGTGTGAAATGCTTTTTCGATCTCTGCTTCGGAGGCTTTGGCTTCCTTGAGTTTGCGGTAACGCTCGCTGCGTTTCATGCCCGAAGTGAGAATCTGGTCAATCTCCTTCTGCGTGACACGGTAGCTGAACGGCGCATTCTTTTTCTTCTTCAGCGACTTGTCGAAACGTCCCTGCAAATCGGCCATGTGCTCGCTAACGGCAGCTTCGGCGTGTTTCTGCATGGCCGGATTGATGGTGGTGTAAATGCGCAGTCCGTCGCGGTAAAGATCGTAGGGCTTGTTATCGGGGCGTAAATGTTCCTTGCACCATTTCTTCATGAAATTGTTGCGCAGGTATTCGCGGAAATACGGTGCGGGGCCTTCCTTGTGGCTTTCGGGACGGAACGTTACTTTGAGCGGAAGTTTGGAAAGCGAATCGTACTGCGCAGCGGTAATGTGGCCGGCGTTGCGCATTTGTGCCAGCACCACGTTGCGGCGGAACTTAGCCGTATCGGGGCGGCTGATAGGATTGAAAAGCGAGGGATTCTGACACATGCCTACCAGCATGGCGGCCTCTTCAATTTTAAGCGAGTCGGCAGTGGTGTTGAAATATACTTTGGCGGCCGACTTGATGCCTACGGCGTTGTAGGTGTAATCGAATTTGTTGAGGTAAAGGGTGAGAATTTCTTCTTTGGTGTAAAGCCGCTCAAGACGCACGGCAATAATCCACTCTTTAAACTTCTGCATGCCGCGTTTCACGGCGCTCGAATAATCGGCTTTGTGAAACTGCATTTTGGCAAGCTGTTGTGTAATGGTTGAACCGCCGCCCGAACGACGATCGCCGCTGAGCAACGATTTTACAAGCACACGCCCCAAACTGCGGCTGTCAATGCCTGAATGTGCTTCAAAGCGCACGTCTTCAGTAGCAATGAGCGCATTGATCACGTCCTTGTCAATTTCGCCGTAGTTGATATTTACGCGGTTTTCGGCGTAAAAACGCCCCACCTCACTGCCGTCGGAAGCCAGAATAACCGTAGCCTGATTGCTTTCGGGGTTTTGCAGCTCTTCCACATCGGGAAGATCAGAAAAGAGAATAAGACTGATGAGCAGCAGAAACAGCGCAGCAAACGGACTAATGAAAATAATCCAGAACCAGCGCAGCATCCGGCGGTGCGGATTTGCTCCTGTTTTTTCGGTGGAACCGGCAGTGGTTTTTTTGGCCATAGCGGCTCAAAAGTAAGCAATTTCAAGGGGTGTTGAAACAGCCCTGCACAGTTGCCGGCAATTCGTTTGCAAATGTGTGTATGCGGCTGATAACTGTGAGGTTTACGTTTATGCCACTTTGAGCACCACATTGCCTTTTTTGTGCCCGGCATCCACATACACATGCGCCTGCACGGCCTCACTGAGCGGATACGTTTTGTCGATCACCGCTTTCAAATGCCCGCCTTCAAACAGTTTGCGCAGTAGTTCAAGCTGTGCGCGGCTTTCTCTGGCATAATCGCCGCCGGCCACCGATTTAAAGAGCCCGCCTGCACGAAGCAGTTTTTTACCCTGCTCGGCCGGCAGTTTACCTACGGCATCAAACACCAGATCAAAACGGCCTGCACCGTGCGAAATATTCGTTTTGTCGTAACACACCACCTTACCCGCACCGATGCTTTGCAGCAGTGCCGCATTCGCCGTGCTGCACACTGCGGTCACTTCGGCGTTGTAATAGCCGGCTATTTGCACCGCCGCCACACCCACCGCACCCGATGCGCCGTAAATCATTACTTTTTGTCCGGCGCGCTTTTCAATGCCTGCCTGCTGCAAAAAGTAAACCGCTGTTTGTCCGCCAAACAAAATTGCAGCCGCTTCTTCAAACGAAGCATTTACCGGTTTGTGCAGCACGGTGCCTTTTGCTTTTACACTTATATATTCGGCATACGTGCCAAAGCCGAAACCGGTTAACCCGTAAACCTCATCGCCCACTGCAAATTCAGTTACTCCTTCACCGGTTGCCATCACCACCCCGGCATACACCGTACCTAAAACCGGCTTTCGGGGTTTGTTTATACCTATTATCAAACGCATCAGCACACGCTGCCACCAGTTTGCATCCATTGCCCGCACTCGCACATCGCCCGAATTTACGGCGGTGGCAATAATTTTTACTAATATTTCACCGGTTTTTACAGCGGGCCTGCTCACCTGCGCCAGCTTCAGCACTTCGGGTTTTCCGTAAGCGGTACAGATTACCGCTGTCATTTTTTCGCTGCTCATCTTATTTAATTATTAAAATTAATTTGGGGTTGATTCGGATTGCGTGTTTGCTTTTCCGCCTTTAATCAGTTTCCAAAGCGCATAAAACACTTCCCCGCAAATCATGGGCACAACCAGAATGAGTTGAATTGAGGCAAACACCGCTCCGGTTCCGGTAAATAACAATGCAGCACCGGAAGTAAGAATGTAACCGATACCGGCAATGATGAGCAGTGTTTTAATCAGCACATTCACCCATTTCTTTCCGCCCTCATTGTGAAACATCAGCCCCAGCATAATCAGGTGAATGCCGAAAATAATCAACCCCGCATTCCAGATTGTATTAAACGCAAACAGTCCGTTATACACCGCAGCTGCCGAAGCCGTTTGGGTAACTGAAAACAGACTTGCAATTCCCGCCAAAAGAAAAGCGCCGTACAGCAAGCGCAAAAGTGCAGTGAGTCCGCTCAGTTTGGGGCGCTCTTTTTTATAGTAGCGCCGCATGGCCGCTGCCGTTACCACATCAAGCACAAAGATCAGCACCCAGCTCACACGCGCTGTTGCAAACTGACCAAATGCGGCGGCCACATTTGCGGCCGTTAAAGCCTGATTGCCGGCCACAAACAGGGCCGCTAAAGGCGGTGCTGCAATTGCAGCGGCCACCGCCATGAGCAGCAAACTCACACCGATAATTAGCGCAAGCTGTCTCTTTGTGAGCGGCTCCCGCTTTTTCGCCGCAGTGGTCTGGCTGCGTTTTTTCAGCCAATGCGCTTTTTGTGCGGTGTGCGTGCGCGTTGCCGTGCGGTGTGCTGATGGTGTGGTGTGCGTGCGCTGCATACGCGTATGTGTAGGCGTGCGCGCCGGTGCGGCATGGTGCGTGTGCCTTGCTGCGGGCACAGCTTCCTGTGCGGGTTGCACGGCTTTAAGCACAGTATCGGGAAAGGTGTCGGGATGCGGCTTAAAACGGCCTGCCTGCGGTGTGTGCGACCGCATTACATGATAACCTTTAAAATAGCGCCGCTTCTCAATACTGCACGAGGCAAGCAGCGAAAGCAGTATCAACAGCACACACGCACTACAGAAAATTTGTTTTGCATTCATTCGTTTTGCCATCAATTTGATACTGCAAAACTAGTCGTGCAAAAAACGGTGCGCATTGACTTTGGGTAAGAAATGCATCTTACCAAAAAATTTCTGCGTAAACGGCGGTTACTTCCTACTTAAACAGCACATTCATTACTTTACCCTGCGCCGTAGGCATGGGCATGCCCAGCAGGTAAGCCGTGGTGCGGCAAAGATCGCGCTGATCGCCGAAGGTGTTGAGCTCCACGCCTGTTTTGAAATCGGGACCAATGGCAAGGAGTTCTATTTTCCGGCAACCCTCGCACGCATCGCCGTGGCCGCCAAAACCGCTGCTCACCCCGTCCAGATGCCGGCCATGATCGTTGGTTACAAACACCGCCGTATTGCCGGCGTAGTACGGATCGCTTTGTATGGCCTGAAAAATCTGCCATACGTACTGATCGGTAATGCGCACCTGCGCCAGATAATTTGTCCAGTTGTTGGTGTGCCCGGTGTAATCAGGCTCGCGGTAGCTTATCATCATCAGGTCGGGATGATGGGTGCGCAGTACATCGAGTGCGCGGGCGTGGGTAATTGAATCGGGCCGGTAGCCGGTGCCTGCGCCGCTGTAGCCCACATCAAAACTCGGCCGGTAGCGGCCCTGCCAGGCCGGGTCCTGACAATCGGTAAGTATGTGCAGCTTGTCTTTCGAGGCCACTAACCACACTTTATCAGCCGGTGCCGAAAAGGTTTTGCGGTAATACTGAAACAGCCCCGGCACGGGCGGCAGCTCCTGTCCGCTGTTGTCTATTTGCCAGTGCCCGCCGTTTATAATGGCCGTGTGGCCGGCATTGGTGTAGGTAAAGCCTTCGTTGCGGAAATTGGTTAGCAGCACGCCCTGCTGCGCCATGAGTGTGCGGTAGGGAATGTATTGCCGCAAACTATCGCCCCAGGTTTCGCTCCAGCGCGGACCATCAACCAGAATAATAATTACACGCTTTGTTTTGCCTTCAAAGGCCGGAATATCTTCCTTGCAGGTGGAACAGCAAAAAACAATGGCAAGTAAAAAAAGCAGGGTGCGTATTGCGGGCATAACCCAAAGTTAACAACCCGGCGCAAACTGGTTGTAAATCGCCACCAAAAGAAATGCCTTACTGCGCCCGCTCAATGCGGAAACCGGCATCCTTAATGCCGTCGAGGTTTTCGGTGCGCATGGCTTGTTCAATTTCAAGGCTGTAGTGGCCCGCTTTGGCAAACTTCATCCCTGAGCGGAAACGCATCTGGCAGTCGTGCAGCTCGCCCTGCCCTTTGCCCAGCCAGGTGCCGGTTTGCGGATTGGCCAGCTGAAACTCAACCGTATCGGTGCTGGTTTGGCCGCCGGGCATGGTGGTGTGAAAAAACACGTAGATGTTGGAGAAGGGATAATCGTCGGTATGCCGCAGGTTGAAGTAGAGGTTGTAGGGCGTTTGCGTATCGGCAATGTCGAAATCAAACTTCAGCTTCTGGTTCATGTTCCAGGAGCTGTTTTCTATTTCGCGGTTTTCTTCAAACAGGCGTGCGCTGTCGCAGCCGGCCACCACAAGCAGCAGCAGGGCAAACGCGGCGGTAAGGAGGTATGCGGGTTTCATGGTGCGCATCAGATAAACGGCGGCGGCGCCGAGGGTGGCGGAGGCGGTGGTGGCGGCCCCTGCGGACTGCCGCCCCGGTTGTTGCGGTTGTTGCCGCCACGGCGGTTGTCGTTGCGGCGGTTGTTGTTTTGCTGTCCGCCCGGCTTGTTTTGCTGCGGAGGCTGGTTTTGCTGGGGTGGCTTGGGCTGGTTGCGCTGCTGCTGATTTTGCTGCGGCGCATTCGTGTTACCCTGCTGCCCTTGCTGATTCTGGCGCGGCTGCTGATTTTGCTGCGGCGGCTTGGGCCCGCGCGGCTCCTGCGCTTTACGAGGCTGGTTTTGCTGGCCCTGCGGCTTGCGTTGTTGCTGACCTTGCTGCTGCTGCTGTTGCGGGGCATTGCCCTGCTTCTGCGCCTGCGGCAAACGGTCGTCGCCGCCTTTTTTCTTTTTCTTCTTGTTGTTGCCCTTGCTGCGGTCGAAACGGGTGAGGCTGTCCTGCCCTACCACGTTTTCGAAGTCGGGCTCTTTCTTGCGCGGCTCGCTGGCGGCGGCTTCTACCAGTACTTCGGGCTTTTCGCCGTTTTTGTTGAGGGCAAGAATTTCCTTCACCCGGCTCACCGGCACGGGAATAAATTTATCGGGCTCATCAAAAAAGGTGTACCAGATGAGGCCTTTGAAAATGTCGGTTTTCTGGTGGCGTGCGCGCCCGCGTGCGGTTTCAATGTCCACCGAATCGGGGAAATGCTTGAGCGCGTCCATGTAGGTGTCCAGCTCGTAGTTGAGGCAGCATTTCAGTTTGCCGCATTGCCCGGCCAGTTTCAGCGGATTGAGTGAAAGCTGCTGGTAGCGGGCGGCGCTGGTGGTTACGGAGCGGAAATCGGTAAGCCAGGTGGAGCAGCAGAGTTCGCGCCCGCAGGTGCCAATGCCGCCAAGGCGGGCTGCTTCCTGCCGCGCGCCTATCTGCTTCATTTCAATGCGTATGCGGAACTCATCGGCCATAATGCGGATCAGTTCGCGGAAATCCACGCGGTCTTCGGCCGTGTAGTAGAAAATGGCTTTCGACTTATCGCCCTGGTATTCCACATCGCCAATTTTCATTTCCAGCCCCAGCTCCGAGGCCATCACGCGTGAGCGCACCATCGTAGGCTTTTCAAGCGCCTGTGCCTCAAGCCATTTCTCAATATCGGCCGGCTTGGCCTTGCGGTAAATCTTTTTGAGTTCGGTCACCTCGGCCTTCAGCCCGCGCCGCGCCATTTGCGTGCGCACCAGTTCGCCCGTAAGCGACACCGTGCCTATATCGTGCCCCGGCGAGGCTTCCACCGCCACCACATCGCCCACGGCAAGGCTGTGGCCGGTTACGTTGCGGAAAAACTCCTTCCGGCTGTTTTTGAAGCGGATTTCAACCCCTTCAAACGCCTGCTGACCGCCCGGCAGTTCCATATTGGCCAGCCAGTCAAACACATTCAGCTTGTTGCAGCCGCCCGTGCCGCACGATCCGTTATTCCGGCAACCCGCCGGTGTACCCGTGCTGCAACCCCGTCCGCTTGAACATCCGCCACATCCCATAGTGCGCGTTGGTATATTGTGACAGCCCGGCCTGCTTGCGCAGGAGGCTGGTCTGGTTATGATTTTATTGTGTAGTATGTAAGGGTAATTTGCAAAAATAGGGGTTTTTGTGAGCGGTGGGGGTTTTGGGGGGATTTTTGGGGTTTGGGGGGGCTTAGCTGATTTTTGATAGGTGGGTTTATCAATTCACGCTCGCTGTACGTGCGTATTTGGTATATCTGTTTTCAGAGTGTTTGTTTTACATAAAATATGTATATGATATATCTTTTGCAATATTGTGATGTATGTCTTATATTTATTTTTTTAAACAAACAGAGACCATATTTAGTGGTAATACTATATTTGAGAGTTGAGAGAATGCTAATACAATATAAAATTATGCCATTAACAAGAGAAGATAGAATTAAAACAGTTTACGGAGGGGGTGGACATGTTGTAATACTGGGAGCTGGTGCTAGTATTGCTTCAACATTCCGAAATCCTGAACTTGGTGGGAAACAACTTCCATCAATGGAGAATTTTGTTGAAATCGTAGGTTTAAATGATATTGTTGAATCATTACCAGAGAATTTGCAAGCAAAAAATTTTGAAGAATTATACAGTAAACTTCATAAAGACAATCCTAATTCTGATGCTATAATTGAAGTTGAAAAAAGAGTCTATAGCTACTTTAGTGAAATGCAACTTCCAGACGAGGCTACAATATATGACTACCTCGTTTTATCATTAAGGCCTAGGGATTTGATTGCTACATTTAACTGGGATCCGCTCTTGTATCAAGCATTTTGCAGAAACAAAAAAATTGCGGACATGCCTAGGCTTTCGTTTCTGCATGGCAATGTTGCGATTGGATATAGTACAGAAGACAAAAGATGCGGGCCCGTTGGATACCAAGCAAGACGAGAAGGAGGAGTATTCGAACCGACAAAACTGCTATATCCTGTAGAACAAAAAAACTATAACCAAAACGAGTTTATTAAAATGGAATGGGAACGTGTGAAATACTGGCTCCAATCTGAAAGTACTAAACGAGTTACAATATTTGGTTACGGAGCTCCCAAAACTGATGTAGAAGCAATCACACTTATGAATGACGCATATGGAACAGCAAATAAGAGAAATATGGAGCAATTTGAAATAATTGATATAAAGGCGGAGGATGCTGCAATTAAATCTTGGGAAGGATTTATTCATTCCCATCATTACGACTATAGCACAGATTACTTCAAATCATCTCTTGCATATAATCCAAGACGAACCTTTGAAAGCTATCACCAACATAATTTGCCAATTTCAATTGATGAGGCGTTTAGCGAATCCAATCCAATTCCTTCTGATATAAAAAGATTGGAGGATCTTTGGGATTGGCACAAAGATTTGATTGAAGCAGAAAATCAATGGAAGAAAGCACACCCTGATGTCGAACTTTAAAATAATTAGCTAAAATGATTAAATCAATTTTTTCTTTTTTATACAAAAAGGATGAATCTGTAATGACAGAAATATCCGAGGAAGAGTACTTAAAAATATTTGTTAAGGGACGCAAGAAGGAGGAAATCGAGGTAGCATATAGGCAGGCGTGGCAAGCTAAGAACTTTGAAATCGATAATTATTGGAAGCGAACAAACTATTTTTGGGCATTTCAAGTTGCCTCTTTTGCCGGATATTTTTCTGTTCTTGGATCAAACGCTTACAAAACTAACCCCCAAGTTCTATTTTTTGTTACTTGCATCGGTTTTATTACTTCACTTGCATGGACATTTATTAACCAAGGAAGCAAGACTTGGCAACGTCATTGGGAGATTCATGTAGACATGTTAGAAAATGAGATTACAGGACCACTATATAAAATTGTTACAGAGAAAAAGACTTTTTCGGTTTCCAAAATTAATGACATTGTTAGCCGATTTATTGTTTGCATTTGGGTAATCCTATCAGGCAAATATTTGTTCGAGCATGTGACTTTTAATTATACAACCCCCCAAAATATTGAGTTTCAAATTTGGGCTGGCATTCTTGTCACTTTATATTTTACAGGAGCAATGTATTTTGGACATGGACGAGGAAGATTTGGACATCGTAACGTTAAATTTTATAGAAGAACGTTTTCTAATGGCAATAAAACTACGGAAGGACAGCCAGAATAAAATGTACTACTGCAAATACTGCTATAACAATGGTATAACGAATTACACAATACGACTGACCGATTCGAAATTTGAATATCAACAACCACGTCACGAATCCATTCAATAAAATGAGCATAGATAAAATATATACCTATGACGAAGTAATAAAGTCGCTTAATGCAAAGAAACGACAGAAACACTTATTGCTTGGCAATGGTTTTAGTATGTCTTATGATTCGGGCATTTTTTCATACAATGCTCTAAGCAAATTTTTAGAAAACCTTGACAACGATATTCTGCAAAAGCTATTTCAGATAATCAAAACCAGCAACTTTGAATTGTTGATGGAACAATTGGATAATGTGGCACAAATTGCAGAAGTTTTTGGAGCAGACAGAAAGGTTGTTCAGAATATCAGAAACGCAACTGAAGCTCTTAAAGAAAGCCTAATTGATGCTATTAAAGAATTGCATCCTGAACACGTTTTTTCAGTTCCAGAAGAAAAAAGCAAATCCTGTGCAGCATTTCTATATTCTTTTCTTGCAGGGGGAGGACAAATTTTTACAACAAATTACGATTTGCTTTTATATTGGGTGTTAATGCGAAATGAAATAGAAAATGCTATTGATGGATTTGGCCGGGATGTGGAGGAAAGTGACAATTGGATTCAAGAAGATGAAAGACAATACTCTGAACTCCGTTGGGGCAAATACAAAAGCATACAAACTGTTCACTACTTACATGGTGCATTGCAATTATTCGATACAGGTATAGATATAATCAAAGAAGAATACACAAACGAACATTTTTTATTAGAAAACATTAAGACCCGAATGGAGAAAAAGGAATATCCGATTTTCGTAACGGCTGGGAATGGCAATGAAAAACTTTCCCATATTGTTCACAATAAGTATTTAGCTAATTGTTACGAAAGCCTTAGTACAATTGGTGGTTCGCTGATTTGTTATGGTTTTGGCTTCGGCAATTATGACGAACACATTATTGCAGCAATAAACAAAGCAGCAAAGAAACGTAAAGACGAAAACGAAAAATGGCTCCCATTTCTTGCGAGTGTATATATCGGCGTATATTCAGACGCAGATTTGAAACATATAAAATCAATAGAAAAGAAATTCAAAGTTCCCGTTCGTTTGTACGATGCAAGAACTGTAAATGTTTGGAGTTAATTGAACAATTAAATGAACGAAATATTTATCATAGCTGGTGATTATTTAAAGGGGAAATCCGTTTATCCTAAGCTTCGTAGGGGACTAAATTTGCTTTTTAACATCAGCATTGCCTCATTCGTTTATGAAAAGTTTTACGGAAATTATACTTGGCTCAACTATAATGATTACAAAGGCATTTTAAACTTTTTCGTTAAAGGTAATTTTTTCATTCCGTTAAGTATTTTTTTTGTTGTTTATATCTTGACACAATTTATATCTTTAACATTTTTCGTTGCGTTAAATCATTTTAAGACAATTAAAATAACTAGAGAAATTCTGCAATACCAATTCAAAAAAGAAAAAATTGATGCACGTTTAAATGAAATAAACAAAGTTTCAAAATATGTAAGTCCTGTTAAATTGACAAAAAAAACAATGCTTGAAATGTATCAGGAATTGAGAAACCACATTACACCTGAAGCATTTGAAGAAATTGAAAAAAGCCTGAAAGAGCCAAAACAAAATCTAGAGGCCAACTTCACTATGTCCTTTAGAATGATGTTAGCAATAACTATTTACTTTTTTTCAATTCCTGAGTTCGGCTGGTTGTTATACATAACAGCTATGGTAATTCTAATTATTGGAATGTATGTACTCATGATTTCATACCGTTTCCTTGACATAATTCCAACGCTAATGAGAAAGTTACATCATCAAGCGGAAGAATACTTAAAATTACATACAAAAAAAGCGAATGAGAATAATACATAAATCAAATTCCCCACCAACACTACAATGACATAAAAACTTAATGTTGACAATGGATATCGCAGTTGACGAAAAAAAAACACTGGCTATAACAGCAACTAGCCAAAAGGCTGGACTTCCTACTTAGCAGATACATTAGTGCAAAACAAAAGTGCTGTTGTCCGAATTTATTTTATTGATAAAAGTCTCGTCCTTTGAGTAGATGCAAAACCGCTTTAAGAAACCATCCGGACAGAATAAATCATGACAAAGACTTTATTGATAATTGGCGCGGGGACAAGCATGAGTATTCATAGCTCCTTCCCTTCCGGAATACAACTAGCTAATTTAATCGACGTTCATTTAATTACGACAAAGAAAAAAACGCACGAGAAAGAATGTCCATATATTTCTCCGATGATAAATGAAGCATTCAGGATATTTAAGCCTAACATCAATGCCTTCGACAAAACAATTGACAAACTTAAAGTAGAACTTTGGGCTTATGTTCAAGAATATTATTACAATGATGTTGGAACAGGAACTGTTACGCAAATTTCAGTTGACAATTTAATTTCCGATAAGTTCAATAACAATACAGATATAACCAATCTTGCAAAACATTGCATTGCTTACCATCTAAAAGGACAGGAAAACGCTTATATACGAAAAATAAATTCTTCTGGACACATTAAGGCTGACACATGGGTAGACCATTTATTTACTCTTTTACATTCAAGAGGTTGGAGTTATGACGATATTCAAAAAAAATTTCGAGTGATCTCGTTCAATTACGAAAGACTGTTTGAGTATTTATCGTGTAAAGCGATAAAGAAAACTTACAACGAAGACTTAAATCATCTTCAAAACATCGAATATATCTACGGTCGCATTGGTTCACTCGCAGACGTTCCTTTTGAGGACAACAATGACGTCACAGACAAAATGAAAGACTGCTTCAAAAAAATTATGTTAATTGGCGAGCGAAACAACATTGCAAATAAACCACAACTCGACACGTATGAAAAAGTTTTATTCGTTGGCTTCGGTTATGACAAGAACAACCTCACTGATACCCTTTCCATCAACTTGGTCAAAAAAGCAAAACTATTAGGGATGTGTCGTAATAAATCAAAATTGTACCAAGACGTCGAAAGAGATTATAAAATAAATATTACGACTCATAAGACGATTGAGGACTTTCTAAATGAAAATCTATAACCTGTGTGCGGATGGCAACCTATGATAGCAGCTACTTGCAATTTATTGTGGGTTAGGTTCAAATGCGTAAATTCAACTTAGCAAAAAATGCGATTATCTGCAGAACATCACAGGCAAGCGTAAGATGCCCCACAACATACAAATCAAAAACGAGCGAACACAACTAAGCTAAACGAAGCAGCAAAACTCTTTTTTTGCCGAAACACGAAGTTCCGCTTTTTGCAATTCATTTTTGCACAAAAAATCAAAACACCCGCTCCGGTCTTTTTTACGTCACAATCGCGTTTACAATTTCACAAACCGCATCACAGCATTTCCACACCGCACAAAATAAACCCCATCCACCAACTCCCCCACCCCAATTTCCCCCGAAGCATCAGCCACCAACACCAACTGCCCCGCCGCCGAATACACACGCACCACTTCACCCGCCGGCAAATTACGAATGCGGATTACATCGCACGCCGGATTGGGATAAAGCGCAGGCAACGCAGCCGTGTGCGCAGCACCGTTTGAAAGCGTGAGGCAACTGTTGGCCAGAAACACGCCCAGCGGATACGTTTGCAGGCTGCTGCTGGTAACCGGCCCCTGCACATACCCGTTATTCACCCGCAACCCATACACGCCGCAAAAGGAAAGCTGATAATCTGTTGCCGACTCCAGATTGGGCGGGTATTGCGGATTGACCATTACATTGCCGAACGTATCGCACTGCTGAAGGGCGAGAATAAGCGTATCGCCATTGCCGAACGAGGCGGTGTACACCCGGCAAAGCCCGCCGTGATCGCCCCACACAAGCAGCGTGTCGGGCGGTGTGAGGCCGCTGAGCACGGAAATTACACGCACATACATACCATAGTGATAATCCGATACTTTTTCGGCCATAATCACGGTGCGTATGGTGGTATCGGTGCTTAGTGTAAGGCAATAATTATCGGGCGAATTTGGCGCACACGTGCAGGCCCTGCTGCCCGGCGGCAACAACGTAAGCACAGCAAAAAGCAGGAAAATGTGTTTCATGGGGTAAATTTTGCCGGAAGGTAAAACAACTATCGCGGCTGCAAAAAGGATGCGCGCAATTTTTCAGAAAATCAAAATTTGGAGCGAACCGGCTGATTCATTAAAAAACCGTATGGCTCCGGTGTTCCGCTCCAATGCAGCACCGCAACAGAAAAAACATGCTGCCCGAAACTGCATTTCCACTGCACCCCGGGCTAGAAACCAAATCCTTCCGGCATTCCAAAATACCTTATCCTTCCGTTAATTTCTGTGCAAATTCCCCCCAAAACCCCAAAAGCCCCGTATCTTTACCTGTCTGCATGGGCAAATTCAGGCTTGATATAGACTACGATTACGATTTCATCCTGACCGGAATTTCCTGTCACGAAAAACCGTACCGGCTTTGCTGGGCTGTAAACAAGGCATTGCTGCTGGATATGGTACTTACCGAACCATTGTCCATTGCCCTGAAGAAAGGCGACCCGGAATCGAAATTCCTGCTGTATATGCACGAGAATACAGACAACGACACGGCCTGCTTTATTGTGGCCAACCGGGGCGACCGCGGGCTGCTTGTGCCGGAGCAGCATCAGGCCGATTATTTCTTTGTGGCAAAAGGCCCTTTCGGCCGCAGCGACGAGGAACACATGCTTACCGCCCTGCGCGGCATTCCGTTTGTGCTGCTGGCCTTTCCATTGGTGCCGGCCGAACTGAAATCGCGGCAGAACCTTTTATTCTGAATAACACATTTATCGAATCATACTCTATTATGCCAACTCAAACAAACGAAACACAACGCATTCAGTTTAACCGCACAAAAATTGTAGCTACACTGGGCCCGGCCTCGTCCACGCCCGAAATGCTTGAAGAAATGGCCCGCGCAGGTGCCGATGTATTCCGCATCAACTTCTCGCACGGCAAGTACGATGATGTGGCCGCAGTAGTGAAACACATCCGCGAAGTAAACCGCAAACTCGGCACACACATTGCCATTCTCGGCGATCTGCAGGGCCCCAAGCTGCGCATTGGCGTGGTAGAAAACAACGGCGTGGAAATTAAGGAAGGACAAATACTCACCTTCACCACCCACGAAATGACCGGCACGGCCGAGAAAGTATATATCACGTACCCGCAGTTTCCGAAAGATGTGAAAGTGGATGAAAACATCCTCATCGACGACGGAAAGCTGGTGCTGCGTGTGGTGTCAACCAACAACACCGACGAAGTAAAAGCGCAGGTGATGCACGGCGGCATCCTCTCGTCGAAAAAAGGCGTGAACCTGCCCAACACCAAAATTTCGCTGCCGTGTCTGACGCCGAAGGATTTGCAGGATCTGGAATTTGCGCTGCAGCAGCAGTTCGACTGGATCGGGCTTTCGTTTGTGCGTTCGGGTGCGGATATTATCGAACTCAAGCACATTATCCGCAACATTGATCCGGCCAGCAAGGCGCGCGTAATTGCCAAAATTGAAAAGCCCGAAGCGGTGAGCGACATCGACAACATTATCCGCGAAACCGATGCGATAATGGTGGCGCGCGGCGATCTGGGCGTGGAAGTGCCCATGCAGCGTGTGCCGGTGATTCAGAAAATGCTGGTGCGCAAATGCCTGGAGGCTTCCAAGCCGGTAATTATTGCCACACAAATGATGGAGAGCATGATTACCAATATTTCGCCCAGCCGCGCCGAAGTAAACGACGTGGCCAACTCGGTTATGGACGGCGCCGATGCCGTGATGCTGAGCGGCGAAACATCAGTAGGCAAACACCCGCACAAAGTGGTGGAAGCCATGTCGAAAATTATTGCACAGGTAGAAGAAGAACACACGCTTTACTACGGCGAACGCCCGCCCCTGTTCAGCTCCGACGAACGCTATGTGTCTGACCACATCTGCTACGCCTCGTCGCAGCTGGCGCGCCACACCAATGCGGCAGCCATTATTACCATGACACAATCGGGCTACACGGCGTTCCGTATTTCGAGCTACCGTCCCCGCGCCAGCATTTTTGTGTTTACCGACAACTACAGCATTCTCACCCAGCTCAGCTTAGTATGGGGCGTGCGCGGTTTTTACTACGACAAAAACATAAGCACCGACCACACCATTGCCGACATCAAATTTATTCTCAAAAAAGAAGGTCTTGTGGTGAAAGATGATTACATCATTAACACCGCCAGCATTCCGCTGAGTGAGAAAGGCAAATCGAACATGATTAAACTCAGCATTGTTGAATAACCCGGCACACCGCCACATACCACACATTTACGCATACCATGAAAGTAAATACTGCCCTGCTCGGCACCATCTGCGAAACACCGGGTGCACCCGGACATGAACAGCGCGTCCGCGAACTTGTACTGCGCGAAATAAAAAAGCATGCCGATGAAATAAGCATCGACAACATGGGCAACATTACCGCACTGCGCAAAGGAAAAAGCAGCGCAAAAAAAGTAATGATTGCCGCACACATGGACGAGATCGGTTTCATTGTCACCAGCATAGACGACCGCGGCTTCCTGCATTTTATTCCGCTGGGCGGTTTCGACCCGAAAACACTTACCGCACAGCGCGTAATTGTACACGGCCGCAAAGATGTAATTGGTGTAATGGGCTCAAAACCCATACACATGATGAGTCCCGAAGAGCGCAATAAAGTAGTGCCCATTGGCGATTACTTTATTGACCTGGGCCTGCCCAAAAAGGAAGTGGAGAAACTTGTGCGCGTGGGCGACACGGTAACGCGTGAGCGTGCGCTGATTGAAATGGGCAACTGCGTAAACTGCAAATCGTTGGACAACCGCGTGTCGGTGTACATACTGATTGAAATGCTGCGCACGCTTAAAAAGCCTGCTTACGATACGTATGCCGTGTTTACCGTGCAGGAAGAAGTTGGTTTGCGTGGTGTGCAGGCATCGGCGCTGGCTATTAATCCCGATTTTGGTTTCGGGCTCGATACGACCATTGCATTTGATGTGCCCGGCTCGAAAGAGCACGAGCGTGTAACCGAGCTTGGCAAAGGCACAGCCATCAAGATCATGGACTCGTCAACGATATGCGATTACCGCATGGTGGCGTTTATGCGGCAAACCGCCGAGAAGCACAAGATTCCGTATCAGATGGAACTGCTGCCCGCCGGCGGAACCGATACGGCAGGCATACAGCGTTACAATGCCGGCGGCGCCATTGCCGGTGCGGTGTCTATTCCCACACGCCACATCCATCAGGTAATTGAAATGTGCAATAAAGATGATATTGCGCATTCCATACAGCTGCTTACAAAGTGTGTGGAGGAAATAAGCACTTACGACTGGTCGTTTAAATAACATAAGGGCAACTCTAAAAACGCCAAATCTCTTCGTTTGGCTTGTCGCCAAAATCCTCATTTACACAAGTAAACTGCGGTTTTGGTTCCTGTGCCCGCCTCAATCTTTGCCGTTTTTAGAACTGCCCCTTACCCAATAAAAAAGCCCGGCGCAACGATTGTGCCGGGCTTTGTTGTGCATGCAAACATGTTATTTCACATACACCATACGCCGCCCGAAACCCGTGCGCAGCACAAGGCGCGTAGCCGTTAGCGTATCCACCGAGTAAATATTGAACACGCCTTCAGACGCATCGAGCCGCAGGGCGCGCTGGTCAGTTTCGCGGTGTTTGAGCAGGTACCATTTGCCGGTGGAAGTGCCGTTGTCTTTAAGCACGTAGGCACCGGCGGCATCAAGCGCGAGTGTGCCGCGCGCGGTGGCAATGGGTGTGCCTACGGAGGTGGTTTCCTGCTGCAGCGTCCAGGTGCCGGTAATGAGCGAATCGTTATCGGAGCAGGCGGCAAGCAGCAGCAGAAAAAGCAGAGGGAGTGTGCGCATGTGCAGGTTAGTCTTCAAGCAGCCAGATGGCTTCGTTCAGTTCGCCGAGGGTTTTGCGGTTGCCGGTTTGGCGGGCCAGTTGGGCGCCGAGGTGATAGGTGTGCAGGGCTTCGGCCGTTTTGTTTTCCTGCTCAAGCCACTGCCCGAGCTGGTAGTAAGCGCCGAGGTAGTCGGGCCTGTCGGCAAGGAGTTGCTGCACCTGCGCAATGGCCTGGGTGCGCTGCCCGGCGGCGGCAAGCTCTACGGCAATGGCGTAGCGCAGAAAAGCATCGCCGGGTTCTTCGGCCAGCATAGATTGCAGTTGGGCAAGGCGGCTCATGGGGTAAAGGTAAGCGGCCGGAAGGTTTTTTGAAACACCGGACGATTTGAATTTCTAGCCCAGATAGTAGTGGAAACACAACAGCAGAAAAATAATTTGGTTGCCACCCCTCCGAGGTCGCTGAGACCTCGGAGGGGTGATGGTTGTTGTTTTTTCTGCTGTTGTGTTGGAACGGATAGCTGGAGCCGAACGGTTTTTTACTGCACCCCGAGGTTCGCTCCTCTCCTTTTTACTAAGCGCTTGTTAAGGAATTTTCACCGTCACCTCATCCGTTTCGCCTTCTTCGAAACGCACTACTTTGCCGGTAACCATATTGCCCGAAGGCAGCACCACTTCCACGTCCATAATCTTGGGTAAATCGGTAGTGAAGCTGGCTTTGCCGGAGCCGTCGGTGCTGGCCGTGAGCGGATCAATATTGTTGCAGGGCGGACTGGGGCAGCTTCCGTTGGGAATAAGTTTTACCTGTACGCCCGACTGAGGCGCATCGGCCATATTGAGCACGGTGACAATGGCCTTGCATTCCTTGTTGCGGTTGCAGGCGGTGGTGGCGCTGGTGCCGATAAGCAGGAGCGCGCTGCAAATAATTTGCAGCGGTTGTTTGAACGGAGTTAGCATGTGTAGTCAGGTTTGCCTTCCTGATACCACCAAGATAATGCAACCGGGCAAAAAAAGCAAACCCGGCTTTGCGGGCCGGGTTTGAAGTATGATGTGGTGGAATGATTAAAAGGTAACGGTTACCTCGTCGGTTTCGCCTTCTTCAAAGCGAACCACTTTGCCGGTGGGCTGGCTGTTTACTTCCACATCCATAATCTTGGGAAGATCGGTAGTGAAGCTGGCTTTGCCGGACCCGTCGGTAGTGGCGGTGAGCGGTGCAATTTGTGTGCAGCCGGAGCAGCTGCCGCCGGGAACAAGTTTCACTTCCACGCCCGATTGCGGGGTGTTAGCGGCATTTACTACCGTTACAATGGCTTTGCACTCTTTGTTGCGGTTGCACGATGAAGTGCCGGAAACAAAGGCCAGTGAAACCAGCAGCAGAAGCATTGCACTGCCGGCAGCCCAAAATGTTTTAAAACGCTTATCCATACTTATGAAGGTTTGCCGCCTATACATGAAAAGGCACTATTCTTGCTGCAAAGTAGCCGAATAAGTATCTTTACTTCCTACAAATATAAAAAAGTTTTACACATGGGAAAGCGCATAACGCTCCTTTTCGCAGGCCTCACCGCTGCAATGCTTTCTGTTTCCTTTACTGAAGCCGACAAACGGGCCCGGGTGATAATACACACCACCATGGGCGATATAAAAGTGGTGCTTTATGACGAAACGCCCGGCCACCGCGATAATTTTCTGCGTATTGCCGCCAACAAAACCCTCGACAGCACGCTGTTTCACCGGGTAATTAAAAGCTTTATGATACAGGGCGGCGACCCCGATTCGAAAACCGCCAAACCCGGCCAGGGCTTAGGCAACGGCACGCTGGGCTACACCCTGCCCGCCGAAATACACCCCGCCCTGTACCACAAACGCGGCGCACTGGCCGCTGCCCGCCTGGGCGACGAAATAAACCCGAACAAAGAATCATCAGCCTGCCAGTTTTACCTTGTGCAGGGACAGGTGTTTACCGACAGCCTGCTGGACATAATTATAAAAACCCGCATTGACCAGCCGCTGAAGCAGAAAATTTTTGCCGCCTACATCAACGATCCAAAAAACAAAGCCACCAAAGACGCATTTATCCGCGCCCAGCAGCGTGCACGCTACCTCAACCAGCCCGACAGCCTGAACATGCTTTCGGCGCAGATTGATCCTATTATAAACACCCAGTTTGAGAAAACGCCGCACCGCGTAATTACCGCCGAACAGCGCAAAGTATATACCACCCTGGGCGGCACACCGCACCTTGACGGCGGCTACACCGTGTTTGGCGAAGTGGAAAGCGGGCTGGACATTATTGAAAAAATTTCGCTGCTGCCGGTTGACGGAGCAAGCCGCCCCGCGCAGGATGTGCGTATGTGGGTGGAAATTGTGAAGTAACCACACCACACACACACAGCTTACTATGCTGCTTACTGCCTACCGCGCCATTGCCGCCGGCTGCGCACTTGTGCTGCTGCTGCTTGCCAATGCCTGCAAGGAAACACCCCAAAAGCCCGCCCCGCTTGTGCGCACACGTCCGCCCCAAGGCTACGTATATCTGAACAACGGAAAATTTGAGCTTGACGGCAAGCCGTTTTTCCCAAAACTGCTCAACTGCATATTTGTACTGCGCACGCACGGCGACAGTATATGGCCCGCCGTTTCGCCCGAATATACCGACAGTGTGAGCAAGCGCAACTTAGTAAAGCCGCGCCGCGAAAGCCTTGCCGAACTCCGCGCCACCCTGCAATTAGTGCGCGACATGGGCTACAACAGCCTGCGGATATGCGGCATAGGCGAACCGCTGCTTATGAAACCCAACGACAGCAGCACCCTGCACGTGCGCTGCATTGACAACGACGGCTGGGAAAAACGCTATCCGCTAAACAGCGACGCACAGTACAGCCGCTACTTTGCCGCCCTGCGCCTGCTTACCGATGCCGCCACCGAAGCCGGACTCAAAACCATTTTCCTTACCCGCACGCAACCCTTCAACCCCCGCTCACACGAGCACCTGCGCCGCGTGGCCGAATTTACCAAACCGCAGCCCGGCATTATGGCTGTTGACTTTTTCAACGAACCACTGTACTTCGATTCGCTCAAGCACACCACAAAAAACGCGGTGGTCGCAGAGGTAACCAGGTGGCAGCAGATTTTTATGGAAAGCAATCCGCACCACCTTACCACCATTGGCCTTGCCCACGAAACCGAAGTGGCCGTGTGGGATCCGAACCTGCTGGATGTGGATTTCATTTGCTTTCACCCCTACGAATATGCGCCCGATATGGTGTGCAACGAACTGTACTGGTACAGCCAGTATGTGAAAAAGCCCTGGATGGTGGGCGAAACAGGCCTGTCGGCCGAAGATGTAAAAGTGCCTTACGCCAGCCAGACCGCTTTTACCAAACGCACGTTTGAGCAGGCCTGCAACTGCGGCGCAATCGGCTATGCGCTGTGGCAACTGAAAGACCAGCCCGAAGGCAATTTCCACCAGCAGTTTCTGGGCATTATGAACAACAAAGCCTTTACCATAAACAGCAAGGGCGACACCGTAAGCGGCACACCCAAGCCGGTAAACGAATTTATACGCACCGCCGCATACGCCAAAACCGGAAACTGCGAACCGGCTGCCAGCTACAACAACTACGGGGCCGACAGCCTGTTTACCGTAACCGGCACGCTGTTCGACAACCGCTACACCGGGCTGGAAGGGGGAATTATAATAGTGTGGGATAAAACCTGGACACAAACCAAAAGCACACACACCCGCAAAGACGGCGGCTACGAACTGAAAGCCGCGTTTGAGCCGTACTACATTTGCTTTGCGGCCACGCGCATGGAAACGCAGCGCAACGAAATTGCGCACGTCACCAAATTCCGCCGCAAGGAATCAAACCTCATTTCGGTAAATACCATTGAGCTGGAACCGGTAAAGGGGAAATAAACGCCGGCAGGGGAAAATACTACCTTTGCACCATTATCATGAAAGACCGTATTGAATCCTTGCTCGAAGAAATTGAAGCCTTTGCTGCGCGCAACGCAGAGCAGGCCGAGCAGTTCCGTTTGAATTACCTGAGCCGCAAAGGAAAAATTTCCACGCTGTTTGAAGAGTTTAAAACCGTGGCGCCCGAAATGAAGCGCGAAGTGGGCCAGCTGCTCAACCGCCTCAAAACAAAGGCCGAGGAAAAACTCGAAAGCCTGCGCAGCGACAGCGGCAGCGACGAAAGCACAAGCTCCAGCACCGACTGGTTTGCCCCTTCCGGCGCGCCCGAGGGCACACGCCACCCGCTGCAACTGGTGCGCCGCGAAATACTCGATATTTTTGGCCGCCTCGGCTTTACGGTAGAAGAAGGTCCGGAAGTGGAAGACGACTGGCACAACTTCTCGGCGCTCAATTTCCCCGAGGAGCATCCCGCGCGCGACATGCAGGACACGTTTTTCATTGACGTAAGCGATGCGAAAAACCCGCACGCCCTGCGCACACACACCTCGAGCGTGCAGGTGCGCGTGCTCGAAAACACAAAACCGCCGGTGCGCATTGTAATGCCCGGCCGCGTGTATCGCAACGAAGCCATTTCGGCCCGTGCACATTGCTTCTTCCACCAGGTTGAAGGCCTGTATGTGGACAAAGGGGTTTCCTTTGCCGATATGAAGCAAACGCTGCTCTACTTCTCGCGCGAGATGTTTGGCGCTGATACACAAATTCGTTTGCGCCCCAGCTATTTCCCCTTCACCGAACCAAGTGCCGAAATGGACATTTCCTGCACCATTTGCCACGGCAAAGGCTGCAACGTATGCAAACACTCCGGCTGGGTCGAAATCCTCGGCTGCGGCATGGTGGATCCGGCGGTACTCAGCAACTGCGGCATTGATCCGAATGTGTATTCGGGCTTTGCCTTCGGCATGGGCATTGAGCGGATTACGATGCTGAAGTACGGGGTAAACGATCTTCGTTTGTTTTCGGAAAACGATGTGCGTTTTCTGAAGCAGTTCCGGGGGGCGTAATAAATCTGATCTGCTCAAAAGAAAAGTCGTGCAGGAGCGCGACTTTCTTTTATCTGCCCGTTCCCAGCCACCGGAATGCTGTTAGTGAATTAAAACAAACGTGAAAGCGATGAAAGGCGTAATACTTTTAGGCAGTTCAAACAGCAAAGGCGAAACCTTTCAGCTGGCAAGTTACGTGGCCGGGCAAACCGGCTACCCGATTATTGACCTGAAAGAAAAACACATTCTCCCCTTCGATTACGAATTCAAGAACCGCCACGACGACTTTCTTCCGTTAATCAAAGAAATCGTATCCGGTTACGAACTGATCATTTTCGCCACGCCGGTTTACTGGTACACCATGAGCGGTACGATGAAGATTTTTTTCGACCGGATTTCCGATTGCCTGAAAACCGAAAAAGAAACCGGAAGAAAACTGCGGGGCATGAAAATGGCCGTGCTCAGCTGCGGATCTGACGATGAGTTGAAAGACGGATTCCACATGCCGTTTATTGAAAGCGCCAATTACCTGAGTATGCAATACATGGGCAATGTGCATGGCTGGATTGAAAACGACACCATACCAGACACGGTAAAGAAAAACCTCGACAATTTTATTCAAAAAATTGCCTGAATGGATTTCCGCAAGTACCTGGAACGGATTTGTGTGGATACCCGCCCTGAAGCCACAAAAGACGTATTGTTCAGGCTTCAGAAAAACCACCTGCTGCACATTCCGTTCGAAAATTTAGATATCCACTACGGCATACCCATTGTGCTGGACACGGCCCGCATGTTCACCAAACTCATCATAAACAACCGCGGCGGGTTTTGCTACGAACTTAACTCACTGTTTTGCGCGCTACTCACGCACATTGGTTTTGATGCCCGTTTAGTGTCGGGCAAAGTACATGTGGAAGCCGAACGTTATGGCCCTGAATTCGACCACATGGCCATTGTGGTGCAGTTGGAAAACAAGTGGTATCTGGTGGATGCCGGCTTTGGAAAATTTTCTTCCGCACCGCTTGAGCTCACTCACGGACTTTTGCAGGAAGATGAAAACGGCGTATTTGTAATTGAGCAACTGAATGCCGAAGACTTCAAAGTGAGTCGGATTGAAAATGCAGTAAACACGCCGGAGTATATTTTCAGTATGCGGGAGCAGCCGCTGAATGCGTTTGAAGACATGTGCCGTTATCACCAGTCAAGCTCCAAATCGCATTTCACAAAAAACAAGCTGGTCACAATTGCCACCGCATCCGGGCGCGTTACGCTTACCGATACTTCGTACAAAATTACCCGCCACGGGCATACGAAAACTGTTGTTTTTGAAGGGAGTGAATTTGAGTATCATCTCCGGCAGCTTTTTGGGATGCAGGTTGTGAGGGGGTAGGTTGGCTGTGTTTTTTTGGGTAATGTGTTGGGGGGGCGAGTGATATGTATTGATATTGTTTTGTGTGCACGGCTCCCATTTTTGGGTGCGGTGCTTTTTTGTGTGTGTTTGTTGGGGTAGTGTTGTTCTTTGATGTGGAATGCGCGGGCTTTGATCTGTGAGTCCGGATATGCGTATATTGTATAGCTATGGGCTGGATAGTTGTTTTACGTAATATGCGTAAAAGATATTCCTAATGGGATATTGTAATGTATGTCAATAGCTTGATGCTGTAATTTTTCCAGATTAAATAATTTAGTGGGTTGCGTATATTTGAGTGTTATGGTGCATTTAAAGAATGACAGAAACAGAAGAAAAATATCTACCGACTGAAATCTTACAAAAGGCAATTGTAAGTGGAAAGGAATATGGTTGGAAACGAACGGACTTTAAGGAAGTAGTTGACAAGGCAGTAGAAGTCGGACTTGGAATTATTGGCGGACAAGTTCAATTTAAACTTCCAGACGGAACTTGTGAACTCTATTGGCACAAATATGACACGACAGAAAGAAAAACAGGAGAAAGTTGGAAAGAATACTGTCAGCGGACTAAAGCCGAATGTATAAATCAATTTGAAAAACTCCCGGCTGACAGCGAATTAGTAAAAGAAGGTATCGAAAGCTTTGACTTTTTAAAAGAGAAAAGTAAAACTGACGCAATCCTCAAAAACTTTTTGATTTTCATTCTTTACTTCACCGACCTTGAAACAGAATTAGAAAATGAGTGACGAAAAAGTAATTATCGAATTGACTAAGAACGAAGCAATTGTTTTATTCGAATTTCTCGGCAGATTTAATGAGAATGACGGCTTGAGCAAATTTGAAGACCAATCAGAACAAAAAGTGCTTTGGGACATTGAACGTATTTTAGAAAAACAATTATCCGAACCTTTCAGGGCTGACTATGGAGAAATTGTGGCTAAAGCAAGAGAACAAGTGAGGGATAAAGAATGAAAACTTACCATAACACGGGTTTTGCGTAAGGCGGGGTGTCGTGCAAATTTGGAGCTATGTGCTTCTATTCAAGTTCAGTGGTGGTTGACTGTTTTGTGCCCTGAAATCTCGCACGAAAACCAAGCGACAAACCGTTCATACAGCTCAAACTTATGCCTGGCGAAATTTCCGTGTAATGCGTTTTTTGCCTTCCGTTCTTCTGTCAAAAGCCGGCAATTGCAGATTTATACCTGTCGGAAATGACCCTTGTTTTTTCGCGTTCACAGCTTTGCTGTTCTATGTGTAAACCGTACGTTTGAACAAACAACCACATCATGGCACACATCAATCCGCACATCAATTTCAGCGGCAACGCAGAAGAAGCATTTAACTTTTACAAATCAGTTTTTGGTGGTGAATTCACAAATATTATCCGCTTCAGAGAAATTGCCAGTGCCGAATTTCAGGTGCCGGAAAAAGAGGCCGACAAGCTGATGAACATTGCATTACCCATTGGCGGCAACCTGCTTATCGGGAATGATGTGCCTGAATTTATGGGCACTGTAAACCTGAACGAACACCGCAGCAAAATTTCAATCAGCGCCGAAAGCAAAGCCGAAGCGGAAAAATTGTACAACGGCCTTTCGGCTGGCGGCGAAGTAGAAATTCCGCTTATGCAAAGTCCCGACGGATCTTACTTTGCCATGTTCCGCGATAAATACGGCATTGAATGGATGGTGAATTTAGAGGCTTAACCGCGCAAAACCTTCACAGCAGGATGGCCGACTTTCACACCACATCATTACGCTTACTTTGCTGTGCTTCAAACGCCCCTACCCAATCATCTCCATCTTCCTGAAATAATCCACCACCGCCTCGCGCATCAGTTTATGCTGCTGTGCGGGTTTTAAATGTGGCAGTTTAGCCGTGGGGCTCCAGTGCGGCCAGCCGTCGGCGTCGGTGCCGTCGAAAAGGTAATAGCCGTAGGGTTCCAGCAGCGTGCAAATGGCAATGTGCATGACTTCCAGCTTCTGGTCTTTCGAAAATTTCCGGTAGCCTTTGCCCAATTCCTGCACGCCTATAATAAAGAGAATGGCCTGCAAATCAAGATCGCCGCCAAACTGGGGTTCCAACGCGGTAAGCACCTGCTGCCATTGCTGTTCAAGTTCTTCGTCGTGAAGCATGGTGCAAAGGTAAGCGGCTGTGCTGTTCACAGTGTGCTGCTGAAAACATTAATTCCGCGCAAACCCCGGCAAAGCAGCATCGGCTTATTTTCGGGCATGAATTTTCTGGATCTGCTCATCCTCATTCCGGCCATCTGGGGTTTCTGGCGTGGTTTTACCAAAGGCGTAATTATGGAAGTAGCTACGCTGGCCGCGTTTTTCATTGGCGTGTGGGGCGGCATTCACCTGTCTGATTCACTCGCGTCTATCATTCGCGGGTGGATGGGCTCGCAGTCGGAATACATTCCGCTGGTGGCGTTTGCGCTGGTGTTTGTGGGCATTCTCATGGCCGTGTACGGTGTGGCCAAATTAGTGGACCGTGTGGCCGAAAAAGCGGCGCTGAGCATTGTAAACAAAATTGCCGGCGGCGCATTTGGCGGCTTCAAATTTGTACTTATCCTGAGCGTGCTTTTCTTTGTGCTCGATGCCGTGCAGAAAAGCGTGCCCCTGCTTCCGCCGCAAATCAAGGAAGGTTCGCTGCTCTACGGCCCCGTAGCCAAAGTAGCACCCGCCGTTATCCCCGGACTCACCGAAAGCAACCTCGGCGAAATGATTCCGAAAAAAGAAGATGTAGAAGTAGATGTGGACGTGAACCTGAAATTGAAAGATTCCACCAAAAAAGACAGCGAGTAACTACTTGATAAAATAAATTGGAGCGAACCTGATGGTGCGGTATAATGCCGCTTGGCTCCTGCCTTACGCTACAATGCAGCCGCAAAAAATACAACTCAAACCACCTTGTTTTTGCGGCTGCATTTCCACTCCAGTCAGGGCTAGAAATTCAAACCACCGGGTGCAATAAATAAACAGTGAAAAGGGAGTGAAGAAACAACTTCCAAGCACACGCCACACAGTGAGTGCGTGCTCAGCCGCTGCCGGAAATACCTTTACTTCAGCTTAAACGAATTCAGAAACCGGTCGGCCTGTGTGTTGAGCAGGCGGCTGTTTTCGGTAAGCACCATTACCGTGTAAATGCGTTTGCCCCGGGCAAATTTGCGTATGCGTGCAATACCGGCATTGTCGCCCACGGTTACGCGGTATTCAAATCCGCTGGCGGCACCGGCTTTTACGGGGCGCACCAGCGTATCCACAAAGCCCGTGCCCACGCCCCAGGCATACACCTGCACATCGGCGCGGAAAAGCTTTTCGTAATGCGCCGCAAGCTGGCTCAGCGTATCGGTGGTGGTGTATTGCGACACGGCATAATACACGTTTGAATCAAGGTGGCCCTGCGGCGGTTCGTAATACACTTTTATGCCTGATACATCGCCTTCCATGGTGGCGGTGTCTTGCGGTGTGCCGGGAAATTCGGCTGTCCACGCATCGCCTTCAAACACCACACCACCGCTTTGCCCGCACGAGGCAAGCAGCAGCAGCAAAAACGCGGGCAGCAGCAGCAGTTGTTTCATACGCATCAGGCCTGAGCGGGCTCGGCGTTTACAGCATCCACACCGGGCAGTGAGCCGGCTTCAATGTATTCCAGCAGCGCGCCGCCGCCGGTTGATACATAGCTCACCTTGTCGGCCAGCTTGTATTTGTTTATAGCCGCCACACTGTCGCCGCCGCCAATAAGCGAATACGCGCCCGCAGCCGTAGCCGCCACAATGGCATCGGCCGCCGCTTTGGTGCCCTGCGCAAAATTCTCCATCTCAAACACGCCCATGGGGCCGTTCCACAAAATGGTTTTCGATTCGGTAATCACCTTGCTGTACAGCTTCCCGGTTTCAGGACCGATATCAAGACCCATCCAGCCGTCGGGAATGGCATTTACGGCGCAGGTCTGGCGGTTGGCGTCGTTGGCAAAATTATCGGCGCACACGGCGTCAACCGGAATGTAGAGGTTTACGCCTTTGTCTTTTGCGGCCTGCAGAATATTGCGGGCGGTATCCAGCCGGTCATCTTCGCAAAGCGATTTGCCGATGCTTCCGCCCTGCGCTTTTACAAACGTAAAGGCCATGCCGCCGCCAATAATAATGTTGTCGGCTTTGGCGAGAAGCTGCTCAAGAATGAGGATTTTGTCCGACACTTTGGCCCCGCCCAGAATGGCGGTAAACGGCTTCTCAGCACCATTAAGCACTTTGCCAATGCCGGCCAGCTCGCCGTGCATCACAAAGCCAAAGCATTTGCGGCCGGGGAAATATTTTGCAATCACCGCCGTAGAAGCATGTGCGCGGTGCGCGGTACCAAAAGCATCATTCACATAAAAATCGCCCAGCTGCGCAAGCTGCTGCGCAAAGGCTTCGTCGCCCTTTTCTTCCTGCTTGTGAAAGCGCAGGTTTTCGAGCAGCAGTACTTCGCCTGACTTGAGTGCCGCCGCAGCCGTGGTGGCCGCTTGGCCCGTGCAGTCGGTGGCAAAATTCACGTTCACGCCGCCCAGCAGCTGCGAGAGATGCGCCGTGAGGTGTTTGAGCGAATACTTTTCAGACGGCCCTTCTTTGGGGCGGCCCAGGTGCGACATGAGAATACATGCACCGCCGTCGTTCAGAATTTTCTGAATCGTGGGCACCGCCGCCCGCATACGCGTATCATCGGTAATGGCAAACGACTCGTTGAGCGGCACGTTAAAATCCACACGAATCAGGACTTTTTTGCCGGCGAAGTTGAAATGAGCAACGGTTTTCATGATTTTTTGTCGGAATGAGGCTGCAAAAATACAGTTTTCGGCGGCAAAATCATTCCCGCACCCAAAACCAGAGTTGTGTATATTCGTTGCAACAACTCGGCTTCCCATGCGCGCATTATACATTATCGGAATCGTATTTGCTTTTTTCTTCATCATTGTAATGGTGGCCGGCACCGCCGGTACCGCCAGTGAAAAAAGAGGCTACTACAACAGCTACGAACTTTACGAATACGATTACAGCGAACCCGAATACGTGCGCTCAACCGAAATTGCCGTAAGCATTTCGTTTGTGTATTTCGTGTTTATGTATGTGCTGTACATTCTTTCGCTGGTGCTTGTAAAAACCACAGCGTCCCGCATATTCTCCATTATCGGGTTGTCGCTTACACTGATAATGACGGTGTGGGGCATACTTGTCATGAACAATCCGCGAAGCATTACGTTTGATGAAGTGGGCGGTGCGTGGATTTTGTACGGACTCATTACGCTGAGCATTGCCATTATTGGCACGGTGCAGGCATTCAGGTATTACAACCTGCAGCGTGCCGCACAAACACCGCAAAGCTGGCCGCCGTATGGTCAGCCCTACCCGCCTTATCCGCCGCAGCAGCCCTACGGGCAGGGCTATCCGCCCTACAACCCGCAGCAGTATCCGCCGCAGCCGCCCTACCCGCCGCAACAACCCAACTACGGCCAGCCGCCGTATCCGCCGCAGCAAGGACAACCACCTTACCCGCAGCAGCCGCCACCCGGGCAGGCACCCTGGATCAGATAAACAAAAGAGGCAACCCGCGCGGGCTGCCTCTTTTAGAGGCTGTTAGGGAATTTTGTTTTGCTTTGATTTTGCAGGATTTATTGCCAGATCGAGGCGGTTTTTGAGTCGATACCCGGAGGGTCTCGGCGAAAAAACCAACGAAGAGATGGCAAAAAAGACGCGAAATCATTAAAAAGAAAATTCTCTAACAGCCTCTTATATTTCAGTCAACTCAACCAATTACTGTTTAAGCAGTTTCATGGTTTTCATTTCACCATCCACGGCCACTACCTGTACAAAGTAGATGCCCTGGCTGAGGAATGAAATATCAAGCAGCACCTGATTATCGCTGGTTACATTATCGTGGCGGGCCACGACGCGGCCTTCGCTGTTGAGGATGAGGATAGAAGCTGCATTGCTTACACCGCTCAGGTCAACCGTAACCCTATCGCCTGCCGGGTTGGGGAAGAGCGAGGGATTTTCGCGCACGGTGGTTTCTTTTGCCACCGGCTGCTGCGGAGCCTGATCAGCCGAAGGCATGCCGAGACGCGGCGTGCCGGTAATCCACAAATCGAGGTTGTAGCACTGTGTGGTGCTGAACGCGCTGTTGTAGCCCCACACACGCAGGTAGTATGTGCCCGGAGTCATGGCTGCGCGGGTAAACGACTCGTTGGTGGTGCCACCGTTGGTGCCCGATTGCAGCACCACACCAGCCGCATCAAGCAGCTGCAGATCGTAATCGGCCGGCAGGTTGCTAAGCTGGAAATCAACACTGGTTGAAGCAGCGGTGAGCGTAAACTTGTAGTAATCGTTATCGGTAGTGGTTGAAATCTGCGACCCGATGGTTGAGTTCATGTTAATGATGGGCGCCGCAGAAGTAGAGTTGTTTGGCTCGTAGGTTTCGGTGCAGGCGGTGGGTGTATTGTAAATCCACACCCCACGGCCATAGGTAGCTACGCGCACACGTCCGGCGCCGTTGTTCTGAATATCAATTTCGTTGATCGCTACACGGGGCAGATTCGACGTAATTACCGACCATGTGGTGATGGTGTTGTTGCGGGTATATACGCCAATGTTCATGCCCACATACAGGTTTTCGGCAGCGGTATTGTCAACCACTACTGTACGGGCAGCAATGGCGGGCAGCGTGCCGGTAATGTCGGTAAATGTGGCGCCTGAGTTGGTGGAAACACGCACTTTACCGCCGGTGGTGGCAATCCATATTTTGGTGGCCGTAGAAGGGCTCACACAAATATCGCTGATGCTGCCTGCGCCGGTTATGGCGTAGGTTGTCCAGCTGGTACCGCCGTTAGTGGTTACGTAAAGATTGCTTCCCGAGCAGGCGTAAATGTAGTTTGCGTTTGACGGAGCCACGGCCACATCGCTGATGGTGGCTGTGATTGCGCCTGAGATGAGCGAGAAGGTTGAACCGCTGTTGGTTGATTTATACACGCCCGAACCGCCGGCAAAAATGATGCTCTCGGTGGTGGGGTGTATGGCCAGCGGAGTAACCCAGTCGCCACCCGGCACCGCAGCCAGGTTGGCGCGCGAATTACCGCCATTGGTTGAACGGTAAAGCTGTCCGAACTGACTGGTGCCCCAGATGTTGAGTGAGTTGGTGGGACTTACCAGTCCTTCCATACCATCGGCACCGAGCCAGCTTACCAGTGTGCCCGTGCTTTGCGATGCGGTAGAACCATTGTCCTGCGCGCCGCCAGTCCACACGGTGGTGTTGGTGGGCGAGCTGGCAATGCGGTAAAACTGCATGATGCCAAGTCCGTTTGAAATATCGGTCCAGTCGTCGCCGTTGTTGGTGCTGCGGTAAATGCCGCCATCGGAAAGCGAGTAAAGCGAAGTGCTTACATATTCAAGGCCATGAATATCGGCGTGGTTGTAACCGGTGGTGTTGGGCGCAAACCATTCGGTGGTGGCGGTAAAGGATACGCCGGCGTTGGTTGACCTGAAGCAGATAATGCCTGCAATGTGCACAAGGCTTGCATTGGTGGGCGATACACAAATGGCCATATCGTACCAGGCCTGTCCGCCGGTATCCGAACCATCGGCATTGTAGCCGAAGAAGTTGTTTACGCCTGCCGAGCCTGAGATTTGAGTTACAAAGCTGGCGCCTGAGTTGGTGGAATAATACAGGCGGCCAAAAATGCTTCCGCTGGCTTGTACAATATACACTACAGCCGGGTTTGCGGCACTCACACCAATCATGCTGCGGCCGGTGTTGGTAATGCCTTGTCCGGCACCAAGCACAGTCCAGGTTACACCGTTATCGGTAGAGCGTACAATGCTGCCGGTGCCCGATGCATACATGGTGTTCGGGTCGCCGGGCTTGAACTCCATGTCTTCCTTCATAGAGAAATGCACCTGTGTCCAGGATGTGCCGCCGTTGGTGGAACGGAAAATTCCGTTCGATGCAGCCGCAAACACAATGCTGGAGTTGGTGGGATGGATGAGGATGCGGCGGATTTCGCCGGTGGGGCCGCTGCCGAGCACGGTCCAGTTTACACCACCATCGGTTGATTTGATGACCTGATTGGCGGAGTTGCCGGTGCCGGCATACACAATATTCTGGTTGGCCGGATCAATGGCAATGGAATAAATATGCATCCACAGGTTGTTGTAATCGGTAACGGGCACCCAGCTTACACCGGCGTTGGTTGATTTCCACATACCGCCGCCGGGCGAACCTACATAAATGGTATTGGTGTTGCTTGGGTGAATGGCCATTGCGGTAAGACGGCCATTACCCGGGTTCCAGCCCGAGGTGCGGTTCCATGTAGTGGGGCCAAGTTGTGTCCAGCTTCCAACCGGCACATAACCAATACGCTGGTTGGATTGGGTGAGGAAGTTTTCGTAAGCCATTTCCTCTTCGGCAAGGTTGCGGACATAACCCTGCTCATTGAGGTGAAACTGGCTTTCGTATTTCCAGCGCTGATACTGTTTGTAACCGCTGCCACGGCCGGTGCCCACACGGGCAAAATAATCGGCAGCCAGCGCATCAATCTCGTCGATCTTCAGATCACGACGATTAATGATGTCGTTGATGTTCTCCACCCGCTCAGTCTGCTGAGCAAATGCACCGCCGCTCAGCAAAGCCGCAATGCAAAGGATTCTGATTTTTTTCATGAGTTGTGTGTCTTGATGAATCACTAATTAAGCACATACAAACCAATAAGTAAATAACTGTGCATCAGCTTTTATCAACAGATCCACTTATCGGGAATTACAAGTATTTGTAAATGGAATTATTACACGAATTAAATACATTCTAAACGATTTCTTATGCTATAAATAGTGTAAAAAGCCTTTTTTATTGGGTTTAAAAAGGTTTTATGGAAACAATACGCGACCTGTTAATTGTGCACTTAACTTATTAACAGTTCCGATTATTATATGCAGGATTATTTTTTAGATCCTGCAAAGGTGTTTCGGGTTCGTTAAGAATACACATAGCTGGTTGGCAAAAAAGCCCCGGAGCTTCTTATCTTAGCAGCATGTTTTTCCGCGATATTATTGGTCAGCATGATGTAAAGCAACGGCTCATACACACTGTATCGGGCAGCCGGATTAGCCATGCGCAGTTGTTTTTCGGGCCCGAAGGTTCGGGTACACTGGCACTTGCGCTGGCTTATGCACGTTACGTACATTGTACAAAACGCAACGCGGAAGATGCCTGCGGCGAATGCCCCTCGTGTGCCAAGTATGATAAACTGGTGCACCCCGATTTGCATTTTGTGTATCCGGTGGCACTGTCGAAAGATGTGCGCGTGAGCACACACGTAATTGCCGAATGGCGGCAGGCATTTCTTGAAAATCCTTACCTCACGCTCGACGAGTGGTTTAGCCGGCTGGAGGCCGAAAACAAACAGGCGGTAATCGGCACGGAAGAAAGCGGCGAAATTCTGCGCAAACTCAGCCTCACCACGTTTGAGGGCGAATATAAAATCATGCTCATCTGGATGGCGGAGAAGATGAACCTGCAGGCCGCCAACAAGCTGCTGAAAATTCTGGAAGAACCGCCCGATAAAACATTGTTTCTGCTGGTTACCGAAAGCGAAGACCAGCTGCTGCGCACCATTGTAAGCCGCACGCAGTTAGTAAAAGTGCGCCGCATTGCCGACAACGACCTGCGCGATGCGCTGATGCAGCGCCACCAGCTCAGTGCCGACGATGCTGCAAAAATGGCTTATCAGGCCGATGGCAGCTATGCCGCGGCGCGCCTGCTGCTTGAGCGCGACGAGAATGCGGCGTTTTACTTAGCCACCTTCCAGAAATGGATGCGCGCCAGCCTGAAGTTTGATGCGCAGAAAGTAATTGCATCGGTTGACGAACTGGCCTCCATTGGCCGCGAACGCCAGAAACAATTCCTCAGCTATTCACTTGATCTGGTGCGCGACAGTCTGGTGCTCAATTACGGCGATGCTGCGCTGGTGCGCCTTACCGGCGAGGAACTTGGTTTTGTACAAAAGTTTGCCCCGTTTGTACACAAAGCCAACGGCGAACGCTTTATTGATGAACTGAACACCGCCGCACAGCATATTGAGCGCAACGGAAGCCCGAAGATTATCTTCATGGACCTTTCGTTTAAGCTGAATGAGATGCTGAATGTGCCGAAGGCGGTGTAACTGTCAGGTCGGGCGGAGCCGAGACCAGACAGGGGTGCTGGGCCGAATTAAGCTTGCGGTATTTTATTGCTTCTGCCGGAATGATTTTCTAGCCCCGGGCAAACGGATGGCCGCACTTTGTAGTATGTAATAATAAGGCCAAAAGGCGGACAGGAGCGCGCACGGGAGCAGGTGGTTTTTTATTGCGCTTTTCGGTTCGCTCCGAATTATTTTTTTAGCCTACTTCCACTCCTCACTCAGCACCCGACGCTGTTCGTACCACGTAATATACTGCACTAAACGCGGCATTGTGCCCCGGTTGGGTGTGGCACAATGCGGCAGGGCGTTGTGCCAGATAATGAGATCGCCTTTTTTGCCGGGTATGGTTACGGGCCTGCCGGTTTCTGCGGCAAGTTTGCGCGGATCGGCGCCGGGGGGAAGGCTGCGCAGCCACTCGTCTATCTTCAACTGAAAGCCGGGCACGCACTGAAATGCGCCCTGCTCTTGGCTCACGTCATGCAAATACAGTAAGCCTTGCAGGTTGTACGGAACGGGCGGCACCAGACTTACATCCCAGTGCAGCGGTGTGCCGGCAAATTTATTTGAGCCGGTTTCAGGCGTATTGAAGCTCACCTTGTCGATAGTGACCTGAATGGCGTGGTGGCCGTAAAGCTGCTCATACGCCTTGCGGATACGCGCCGACATGCGGTTGCGCTGCAGGGCAGGATGATTGAAAAGCTGAAGCATCATGCCCCGCCTGCCCTCGTGCGCAGTGTACCAGCTTGCGGGGTTTTGCGGATCGGCCTGAAGATACTGCCAAATGGCAGCCGCAGCCGCATCACAATCTTCGTCAGACACGGCATGATGCAAAACCACGTAGCCGTTCTGTTGCCAGAAAAGCAGATCGGTTTCATTGAGCACAGGCGTTTGAAGCTGTTCTGTACCGGCAAATACCATGCGCGCACGGAACCAGTGTGCAAACTCCTGCACACTGCGCGGCTGAAAAAACAAAAAGCCCATCAGCTCATCCACACTCACGCCATACTGATTGAGCAGCTGCACATCGGCCGTCCAATGCGCCAGCCGTTGGTCCTGATTGGCCGAAGGGTTGTGGTAGCGCTGCCAGAGTGCATAAATTTCCTGCGCGGTGGGCTGCATAAGTCTTGAAAATGCAAAACTGTTTATACCATGAATGTATGCGCAGAAAACGAATGTGCAAAGCAGCCGTGCAGAAACGGGTATTTACACGCGGATGTATTTACACGCTGCACCACGAAGATTAATAAGCAGATGGCCACAGTTACTTATCTTCGTGCTTTTACAAGCGCTATGAACGAACAAAGCATAAACTCATCAAAAGCGCCCGAGCCGGTTGGGCATTATCCGCATGCACGCCGCGTGGGCAATTTACTTTTCCTTTCCGGTGTGGGTCCGCGTGAAAAAGGCTCGAAAAAAATTCCGGGTGTGGAGCTTGATGAAAACCGCAACATCCTGAGTTACGATATTGAAACGCAGGTGCGCAGCGTGTTTCAGAATGTGCGCTGGATTTTGGAAGATGCCGGAAGCAGCTGGGAACAAATTGTGGACGTAACGGTGTTTCTGACCAACATGAAAGACGATTTTGCCACCTACAACCGTCTTTGGGCCGAGTATTTTCCCGAAAACCCGCCCTGCCGCACCACGCTGGAAATAAACTGCCTGCCCACGCCCATTGCCATTGAACTGAAGGTAATGGCCACTATTGGCCAGTAGCATGCTATCGTCGCGTTATTCGCTTGCCTGGCTTGTGACCGGACTGTGTGCGGCGGTGTTGCTGCCCACACTGTTTATGCGCGGCATGTTTTTCGACGGTGTGTTTTACGCCAACATGAGCATGAACTTTGCGGCAGGCGAAAGCACATTCTGGGAGCCGAAATGCAGCAATACGTTTTATGCGGTATGCCACGAGCAGCCGCCTTTGTTTTTTGCACTGCAGGGGGCATTTTTTTACGTGCTCGGCAATTCCTTTCTCACCGAACGTATTTACGATCTGGCCGCAGCCTTGCTGAGTGTGTGGCTGCTGCTGCGTATTGCAAAAGCAACCGGCCACAGCGCATCGGGCTGGATGGCGGTGCTGTGCTGGATGATAATGCCCGTCACATTCTGGGCATACCACAACAATGTAATTGAAGGCACGCTGAGCATGTTTACACTGGCCGCCATGCTGCACCTGATGCGTGCGCTGCACGAAGGCAAACGTGAAACGCAGCACCTGCTGCTGGCCGGGTTGTGGATTGCGGCGGCAGGACTTACAAAAGGCGTTCAGGGCATGTTTCTGCTTGCCGCGCCGGGGCTTTGGTGGCTGGTGATGCGGCGCAGCACATTGGGGGCGGCGCTCAGGCAAACGGCGCTGGTGCTGACGGTGCCGCTGGCAGTTACGGCCTTTTGCTGGTTTAACGAAGCCGCACAGCGCAGCTTTGCCGCTTATTTTGAGCACCGTTTGGCGAGCACGTTTGCAGGCCTCAACAGCACGGGCAGCGGCAGGTTTCACCAGCTTTACGAATTGCTGCTGAACATGCTGCCGGTAATGGGTATAGCGGCACTGCTGGTTTTGCTGCTGCGCAAAAAGGCACAAAAGCCCGCCGCCTACGATTTGCGTTTAGCTGCGTTTATGCTGGCGGCGGGGCTGGCGGGTATTTTGCCGCTGATGGTTACGCTGGAGCAGCGCGGATTTTATCTGGTTACTGCATTGCCGCTTGTGGCGCTGGCCTGTGCGCTGTTGCTGCATCCGTACACTACAGCCTTGCAGGCCGCACTTCAAAACCGTGTGCCGGCAAGCCGCGTGGTAGCCGCCATGGGTATGCTGCTGCTTGCCGGGGCGGTGGCGGCCGCAGCCATGCTGGGCGGAAGCTACAAACGCGACGAAATCAAACTCCGCGACCTGGAAACCGCCGCCCGCTTTATTCCGCCCGGCAGCATTATTGGCCATGATACCGCCGCAACAGACTGGACGCTGATGCACAATGCGTGGCGGTTTTACAAAATAAGCCTCGCCTTTCCCGAAACGCCCGACCCGGAATGGGTGCTGCTGCCGCAAGGCAAACAGGCGCCCGAAGGGTATGCAGTGGTGGAGTGCGGGTTGCGGGAAATGGTGTTGTGGCGGAGGAGGTGAGTGATATTTTTCTTCGTATGTTTATATAAAATAAAAAGCAATGAGTGTTGAATCTCTTAAATCTTATTTACACTTACGGATTGATAAAGCTGACGAGCTTCTGCTGAATAAGATCGCAGCAATTATTGATGAGTCAGTGTCCGATTCTGAGCAACACGACACTGATAATGATTTGCTTACCCCTGCTCAGAAGCAGGAACTTGAGAGGCGCTATCAGGAATATCTTAGTGGCAATACTGAATCTTATAGTTTTGAGGAAGTAAAAATGTATTTGAGAACCCGAAAAACATCTTGAACTTGGCTTACACCTTCATTATACTTAAAAACGCCAGAGAGGATTTAAAAAAATTTATGACTATTATCTGACTATAAATAGAGCGCTTGCCGAACGCTTTTTGAGTGAAATAGACGATACAATTATGATTGTGCGTCGCTTTCCATTATCGAGAAGCCACTTTTGGAAAAACTACCGATTGGTATTGTTGCCCTCATTTCCATACTTTCTTTGTTACACAATAGAAGAACAAAAACTGGTTTTTCATGCCGTTTTTCCGGCCAAAGATGATCCTGATAAAATACTTAACTCCCTGCAAGGATAATCCGTCTTGCTTATATTACACGCTGCCGTGAACCTGATCATTACGTGCTTAGTCTTCTTCCGCTCCCGAAAGGATGCTGCTGCAAGGCAAACAGGCGCCCGAAGGGTATGCGGTGCTGGAGTGCGGGTTGCGGGAAATGGTGTTGTGGCGGAGGAGGTGAGTGATAATTACTTTTTTGTATCTTCAACAAAAACAAAACATCATGCGTGAAGAAACATTAAGATCATATCTGCGACACAAAATTGATCACGCGGACAAGGATTTACTTATCACAATAAAAAATATGCTTGATGAATATCTTCATGTGCAACAGGAGAAACAATTTGACCTGAGTGAAGAAGAGAAAGAAGAGTTAACTACTCAATATAATCGCCTGCTTAAAGGCGAGGTTAAAACATACACTGAACAGGAATTAAGAGAACATATCTATAAAAACAGAAAAAGCAAAAAAGCAAGCTAGTCTTTATGAAGAATAGAGAATATCTCTTTTTGCCTGTAGCACTTAATGATATTAGTAGAATTTGCGCCTATTTTGATGATGAGAGTGACTATAAAGGGGATCGATTTTACAATGAATTGATTGAGGAAGTTAAATACGTTAGCCAAATGCCGCGCTCAAGAAGGAAGTATCATAAATATTTCCGTGTAGTGTTCATGCCTAATTTTCCTTTTGCGATTATCTACTCGTTAAATAAAAATGTCATTTATATTCATGCAGTCCGTTCTACGAAACAAGATTTGAAGCGTGTTTTGTATGACCTGAAACAGCAAAGTAAATAATTAACTGACAATAATTTATGGGGCTCTTGTTGCTCATCGTCAGCAAAACATCCCTGTATTTTTCGGCCCATAGCAGTAAATCATCGGCTTCCTGTATTATTATTTCAAACCAGTGCTTATCTTCGTTCCACTGTGTTACAGCTTTTGCAAACCATATCATCTCTCCTTATTGCCCGTCCGGCATTGCGCCTTATTCCTGTGCGAATTAGATAGCCCGGCGGCGTAATTTGTTTTTACTCACTTATTCGTTTCGCCGGGCTTTGCCGAATTACCTCCCGAAAGGGCGGAAGCTCTGCTGTTTCAGCACTTTTCACTAACTTCGCGCGCAATGAAAAAATATCCCGAATACCCGTCGCTCGACCTGCCCGCTGTGGCTGATGCCGTGCTTGCCGACTGGGACAAAAACAAGATTTTCGAGAAAAGCGTTACCTCACGCGAGGGTGCCGAGCCGTTTGTGTTTTACGAAGGACCGCCTTCGGCAAACGGTATGCCCGGCATTCACCACGTAATGGCCCGCACGCTGAAAGACATATTCTGCCGCTACCAGACACTGAACGGCAAACAGGTAAAACGCAAAGCCGGCTGGGACACCCACGGCCTGCCCATAGAACTGAGCGTGGAAAAAACGCTGGGCATCACCAAAGAAGCCATCGGCAAAACCATTTCCATTGAGGATTACAACAAGGCCTGCCGCACCGAGGTGATGAAATACACCCACCTCTGGGAAGACGTAACCCGCAAAATGGGTTACTGGGTTGACATGCGTGATCCTTACATCACCTACGAAAACAAATACATTGAGAGCGTGTGGTGGCTGTTGCAGCAGCTTTACAAAAAAGACCTGCTCTACAAAGGCTACACCATACAGCCCTACTCGCCTGCAGCCGGCACCGGCCTTTCCTCGCACGAGCTGAACCAGCCCGGCTGCTACCGCCCGGTGAAAGACCGCTCGGCCGTGGCCATGTTCCGCGTAAACGCTTCGGAGCAGGCGGCAAAGCTGTTTGGCAATGAGCCGGTAAGCATACTGGCCTGGACCACCACGCCGTGGACACTCTCGTCGAACACGGCACTGGCGGTGGGCAAAGACATTGAGTACGTCCTCGTACAGTCGTTCAACGCATACAGCCACCAGCCCATGCGTGTGGTGCTGGCCAAAAATCTTCTCGGCAATTATTTCGACCCCAAACTGGCCGAAATGCCGCTGGAAGACTACAAGCCGGGCGACAAGAAAATTCCCTACCGCGTGCTGGCCGAATGCAAAGGCAGCGAGCTCGTGGGCCTCGCCTACGAACAACTCCTGCCCTACACCCTGCCCGCCGAAACGCCCGAACAAGCTTTCCGCGTAATTGCAGGCGACTTTGTAACCACCAGCGACGGCACCGGCATTGTACACATTGCCCCCACCTTTGGTGCCGACGATATGCGCGCCGCCAAAGCAGCCGGTGTGCCCGCCATGCTTGTGCGCGATGAAAACGACAAACTCGTGCCGCTGGTGGATCTGCGCGGAAAATTCCGCCCCGAAATGGGCGAGTTTGCCGGCGAATATGTGAAAGCCGACTACCTCAGCGAGGCCGAAAAAGCGGCCGAAGTGGAACGTATGAAAACGCTTTCCGGCTCGCCGCTTGCCGAACTGGTGGCCAAAATCGTGAGCCGCACAAACGAATACCTCAGCACCGACGAGCGCATCATCCTCAAGCTCGAACTCGAAGGAAAACTCTTCAAAAAAGAAACCTACGAGCACAACTACCCGCACTGCTGGCGTACCGACAAGCCCGTGCTGTATTACCCGCTCGACAGCTGGTTTATCCGCGCATCGGCCGCCAAAGAGCGTATGGCCGAGCTGAACAAAACCATCAACTGGAAACCCGAAAGCACCGGTACCGGCCGCTTTGGCGAATGGCTCAACAACCTGCAGGACTGGAACCTGAGCCGCTCGCGCTACTGGGGCATTCCGCTGCCGATCTGGGTGAGCGAAGACAAAACCGAAATGCTTTGCATTGGTTCGGTGGAGGAACTGAAAACTGAAATTGAACGCAGCCAGGCAGCCGGATTCATGAGCAGCAATCCGCTCGGTAAATTCACGCCCGGCGATTTCAGCGAGGAAAACTACCACAGCTTCGACCTGCACCGCCCATACGCTGACGATATTGTGCTGGAGCGCAACGGCAAAAAACTGTTCCGCGAAACCGACCTCATCGACGTGTGGTTCGATTCGGGCGCTATGCCGTATGCCCAGCTGCACTACCCGTTTGAGAACAAGGCGCTGGTGGACGAACGCAAATACTTCCCGGCCGATTTCATTGCCGAGGGTGTGGACCAGACACGCGGCTGGTTTTACACGCTGCACGCCATTGGTGTAATGCTGTTTGACAGCGTGGCTTACAAGGCGGTAATTTCAAACGGCCTGGTGCTGGACAAAGTGGGACAGAAGATGAGCAAACGCCTCGGCAATGCCGTGGATCCGTTTGAAACGCTCAAAAACTTCGGCCCCGATGCCACGCGCTGGTATATGATTACGAATGCCTCGCCGTGGGACAATCTGAAATTCGACATTGAAGGCGTGGCCGAGGTGCGGCGCGGTTTCTTTGGTACGCTTTACAACACCTACTCGTTTTTTGCGCTGTATGCAAATATCGACGGGTTTGAGATTGATGAAATGAATGTGGTGCCGGTAGCAGAACGCGAGGAACTGGACCGCTGGATTATTTCGAAACTATACTCGACCGTGAAATTTGTGCGCGGGCGCATGGAGGATTATGACCCCACGCCGGCTGCACGCGCCATTGAGGAGTTTGTGGATGTGCACCTTTCAAACTGGTACGTGCGCCTCTCGCGCCGCCGTTTCTGGAAGGGCGAAATGACTGTGGACAAAAAAGCGGCCTACGAAACGCTTTACGAGTGCCTGAATGTAACGGCACAGCTTATGGCGCCGTTTGCCCCGTTCTTCAGCGACTGGCTGTATCACAACCTTACCGACGGCATCCGCGCCAAAGCCGTTGCGCACCACACGCCGCTGGCGCCCGAATCGGTACATCTTACGCTGCTTACCCGGCCCGATGAGACGCTTATTGATACAGAGCTTGAGGCGCGCATGGAGCTGGCGGAAAAGTTTTCGTCGCTGGTGCTTTCGCTGCGCAAGAAGGCCAATATCCGCGTTAGGCAGCCGCTGAGCCGTGTAATGATTCCTGTGCTGGATGCCGATTTCCGTCAGCGCCTCGAAAAAGTGCAGCACCTGCTTTTGCATGAGGTGAACGTAAAAACGCTGGAATACGTAACCGAATCAGGTGTGTTTGTGAAGAAAATCAAGCCCAATTTTGTGATTTTGGGCAAGAAACTGGGCAAACACATGAAAGCGGTGGCTGCACAGATTACAGGCTGGGATCAGGCGCAAATTAATGATCTTGAGCAGCGTGGCTGGGCCGACGTGCAGGTGGAGGGCGAAACCCTGCGCATTGAGCGCAATGAGGTGGAAATACTCATTGACGACCTGCCCGGCTGGCAGGTGGCTACCGACGGCAGACTGGTGGCCGCACTGGACGTGACCCTTACGCCCGAACTGGCCGATGAAGGGCTGGCGCGTGAGCTGGTGAACCGGATTCAGAACCTCAGGAAAGACAAAAACTTCGAGGTTACGGATCGCATTGGGGTGAAGATCAGCGCAAACGATAAGCTGACCGCGGCTGTTAATAATAATTTCAACTATATTTGCTCGGAAACTTTGGCGACCTCGTTCGAAATTGTCTCTGATCTAACTGATTCTGAGGCTACTGCGGTTGAGGTTGACGAAGCGGTCAAAACGTTTGTACTAATCACCAAACAACACTAAAACCTTCCGAACCATGGCGAAAAAAGCGAAAAAAGCAACTAAAAAGGCTCCCGCTAAAGCTGGTGGAGCTAAAAAGGCTACGGTAAAAAAGGCAGCAAAAAAGGCCGCTCCCAAAAAAGCAGCCAAGAAAGCAGCTCCTAAAAAAGCAGTGAAAAAGGCCGCTCCGGCGAAACCGGCAAAAAAAGCCGCTAAAAAAGCAGCTCCTAAGAAAGCCGCTAAAAAGGCCGCTCCGGCGAAAAAAGCAGCTCCCAAAAAAGCCGCTAAAAAAGCCGTTGCGAAACCGGTGAAAAAAGCGGCTCCGGCGAAACCGGCAAAAAAAGCCACACCCGCCAAGAAAGCCGCTCCCGCAAAAAAAGCCGCTCCGGTAAAGAAGGCCGCAGCACCGGCAAAACCGGTGAAAAAAGCCGCTCCGGCACCCGTTAAGAAAGCCGCTCCGGCCGCAAAACCAGCGCCCGTGAAAAAAGCAGCCCCGGCTCCCAAACCGGCTCCCGCTAAACCGGTTGAAGTAAAAAAAACACCCGAACCTAAGCCCGTGCCCGCCAAACCGGTTGAAGTAAAAAAAGCTCCCGAACCCAAGCCCGCACCCGCCCCGGTTCCCGCTCCGCCCGCACCCATCATGCCCGAGGATGACCTCATGCTTGACATGGATATGGATGATAACGACACCCCCGCCTCAACCGGACCCCGCGTTGACGAAGGTCACGAGTCTGACATTGAGCGTGGCGCGTTCGACCACTTCTAATTTGATTACGAATTGAACTGATTTTGTGATGGCCAAGAAAGCAATCAAAAAAGCACCCGCAAAAAAAGCTCCTGCTTCCGCTAAGAAAGTGAAAGCAGGAGCCAAGCCGGCCCCGAAAACGGGGAAAAAAGCACCAGCCAAAGTTGTGGGTGCGAAAAAAACCGCCGGTGCAAAATCGTCGGCTAAAGCGAAACCGGCTGCAAAAACAATCGTAAAAAAAGCACCGGCTAAACCTGTGAAGGCCGCCGCCGCAAAAAAACCGTCGGCCCCCGCTAAAAAAGCGGCCACGACGATTGCTAAAAAGGCCGTTAAACCCGCCGCTAAACCGGCACAGAAAAAAGGATCAGCACCAGCTAAAAAAGTGGTGGCTAAAAAACCTGCCAAGGCTCCTGTAAAAGCAGCACCGGCAAAAGCAGCTCCGCCTAAAAAAGCGGCGCTGCCTGCAGCCAAAAACGCGCCCAAAACAGCAGCACCGGCTAAGCCCGCCCCACAAAAAAATATCGCAGCTCCTGTGGTAAATGTTAATTCTCCTGCTGTTAAATCTGTTGTGAAACCGAATGTGGGTATGTCTGTAAAAAACAATAAACCTGAAGCCAACAAAGGCAATGACGATCAGCGCTCTCGCTACTCAGACGCTGAACTTGTAGAATTCAAAGAACTCATCAACAAAAAATTAGAAGAAGCCACCCGCGACTATGAGCTGCTGAAGAATACGCTCTCGCACAAAGATGACCATGGCACCGATGACACTTCCCCCACATTTAAATTGCTGGAGGACGGATCGGATGTGCTTTCGAAAGAAGAAACCGCACACCTTGCTGCCCGTCAGGAAAAATACATTCAGAACCTGAAAAATGCGCTCATCCGCATTCAGAACAAAACCTATGGTATTTGCCGCGTTACCGGAAAACTTATTCCCAAAGAACGCCTGCGCAGTGTGCCGCATGCCACACTGAGCATTGATGCAAAATTAGGACAGGGCCGTTAAGCCTTTTAACAAATTTTCTTACTGTCGCCGCAATTTTCATTGCGGCGACTTTCGTTTATATACCCGCCTTTGGCCGAATTGTTGCATCTTTGCTGCCGTGAAAAAAGCATTGGCTATCATCTTCGCCGTATTGTGTATCGACCAGGGAATTAAGCTCTGGATCAAAACACACATGACACTTGGCGAATCATACCGCACTGCGGGCAACTGGTTTCATCTGCACTTTGTAGAAAATCCCGGCATGGCTTTCGGTCTCGAATTTACAGAAGGTGCCACCGGTAAACTTGTGCTCAGCATTTTCCGTATTCTGGCCGTTGCCGGTATTGCCTATTACCTTTTTACACTCTTTAAAAAACAGGTACGCCCGCTGCTCATCGTGTGCGTATCACTTATTCTGGCCGGGGCACTGGGCAATATTATCGACAGTGCGTTTTACGGAATGATTTTCGACAAAGGCACTACCTACGATCCGCAGCTTGAAATGTATCTCAACTACGGCGGTGTGGCCCAACTCAGCAGTCAGGGCTACAGTTCGTTTTTGCACGGCTGTGTGGTGGATATGTTCTACTTCCCCGTGTACACCGGCGAATGGGGCGGCGACGAAGTAATTTTCTTCCGTCCGGTATTCAACATTGCCGATGCGTCTATTTCTATCGGCGTGTTTCTGCTTATCGTGTTTCAGCGTCGTTTGTACGGCGTACAGGAGCAACTGAGCGAACGTAAGATTTTCGCTTCAAACGCATTCTTCGGCGTAGTGGTTTTTCTGATCACCTCGTTCCTTTCGCTCACACTGCTCAGTATGTTTGGCAGCACACATCCGCTTGGTGCGCTTACACTTACACTGGCCTTTCTTGGTTCGGCAGCGGCAGGCTTTGGCTTTTTCCGTATGCTTCAGCGCGAACCCGTGTACGTACCCGCAGTGACCGAAACAGCCGAAACCCCAGCCGAAACGGCATCGGAGCCTGTAAACGAAAGCGGGCAGGTTACTCCGCCAAGCGCCGGCGAAAACACACCGCCGGCTGAAGATAGTCAGCCATAACCGTCAGAAACAATATATCAGACAATATACAAAGGCCGCACAGCATCATGCAGTGCGGCCTTTGAGCGAGTGCGGTAAACAGCGTTTATTTCTTCAGCAAAAGCTCGGCAATCTGCACCGCATTGGTGGCTGCACCTTTGCGCAGGTTGTCAGACACAATCCACATATTCAGCGTGTGTGGCTGTGTTTCATCGCGGCGGATACGGCCCACAAACACATCGTCTTTGTTGTTGGCGTGCAGCAGCGGCATGGGATATTGCTGCGCAGCCGGCTCGTCGATTACGGTTACGCCTGCGGCAGACTCAAGCAGTGTGCGTACTTCGGCAAGGTCAAACTCTTCGGCAAACTCCACATTCACCGACTCGCTGTGCCCGCCCATTACGGGTATGCGCACACAGGTGGCGGTTACGCGGATGCTGTCGTCGCCCATTATTTTTTTCGTTTCATTCACCATCTTCATTTCCTCTTTGGTGTAGCCATTATCGAGGAACACGTCGATTTGCGGAATCACGTTCAGGTCGATGGTGTAAGCGTATGCCTTTTCGCCCTCCACACCCGCACGCTCATTCATAAGCTGATCAACGGCTTTTTTGCCGGTACCAGTTACCGACTGGTAGGTGGAAACGACAATGCGTTTTATGCCGTAGCGTTTGCGCAGCGGCTCAAGCGCCACCACCATCTGAATGGTGGAGCAGTTAGGGTTGGCAATAATTTTATCGTTGGCAGTAAGAACATGGCCGTTTACTTCGGGCACTACCAGTTTTTTGGAAGGATCCATGCGCCAGGCCGAGGAATTGTCGATAACAGTAGTACCAACTTCGGCAAAACGCGGTGCCCATTCAAGCGATGTACTGCCACCGGCCGAAAACAGCGCAATATCAGGCCGCATTTCAACTGCCTGCTGCGGTGTAACAATAGTGTAGGTTTTGCCGCCAAACTCAAGCGGCTTCCCGGCCGACTTCTCGGACGCAACGGGAATAAATTCGGTTACCGGAAACTTGCGTTCCAGAAGTACTTCCATCATTTTGGTGCCCACCAGTCCGGTGGCACCCACAAGAGCTATTTTCATGCTGTAGTTAATTGCAGGCTTTGCAAATGTACTGTTCAGGCTTCAACAAACAATTGTATTCGTGATAAGTGTACTTGTTTTTCGATTAATCAGCAGTTGTGTATAGCAACCAGCCACTATACTTCAGGGCAACAAAAACCCCGCTGCGAAAATTGCAGCGGGGTTTCTTGATTTGTGTAGTTCAATCAATTACTGTTTCACAACACGACGGGTGGTTGTGTTTGCACCGTCGGTAATGCGAATCAGGTAAATACCACCTTCGTAGTTTGAAAGATCAACTTGCTTGTTGGTTGTGGTAATGGTAAATGCCTGTACCAACTGACCAATGCTGTTCATCACTTCAACATTCACCACATCATTCGGAACATAACCGAGGTCGATGATAAACTGACCAAGGTTCGGGTTCGGGTAAATGGTTGTGTTGTTGAATGACTGTGAGGGATCACTTACACCTGAGCAGGGATCTACAAAAATTATATCTGTAGCAGTAGCTGTACAACCGCTTGAATCGGTATAGGTGTAAATAATGGTCTGATTACCTGTAAGTGTAAGCGGTGTAAATGTTGTACCGCTTACGCCGGGACCAGAGAATGAACCACCTGCAGGTGTTCCTGTAAGTGTGAGGGCTGCATCGTCAGCACAAATAGTAGCTTGTGCAATAGTGAAGCTCACAACCGGCAGCGCATTGATTACAACGCTGATCGTATCACTGCCCATACAACCGTTGGCATCAGTAACCATTACTGAGTATGAACCGGAAGCAGAAACCGTATTGGTTTGTGCTGTTGTAGTGTTGTTCCAGAGGTAAGTTGAACCAGCGTTGCCGGCATCAAGCACAACAGGGCCGCCGCAAACAGTGGTGTCTGCGCCGAGAGCTACAACAACACCATTGCTGATCGATACCTGAATTGTATCAGATGCCATACAACCGTTGCTGTCGGTAACCATTACTGAATACAAACCGGAAGTAGAAACTGTTTCTGTCTGGCCTGATCCTGAAGTGCTCCATGAGTATGTTGCACCAGCGTTACCGGCATCAAGCGTAATTGAAGCACCGTTACAGTTTACTGTATCAGCACCAAGAGCAACTACGGGGAGTGCATTGATGGTTACGCTGATTGTATCAGAAGAAGAGCAGTTGTTGTTGTCGGTTACCATAACTGAGTATGAACCTGAAGCAGTAACCGTTTCTGTTTGACCGCTGCCTGAAGTGCTCCATGAGTATGTTGCACCAGCGTTACCGGCATCAAGAACTACAGAGCCTCCGCACTGAGCGGTATCAGCACCAAGTGCTACAACCGGCAATGCGTTTACAGTGATCTGAACTGAATCAGCATCGGTACATCCGTTAGCATCAGTACCTACTACAGAGTAGAAACCAGCAGTTGTTACAGCTGTGGCAACTCCATCGGTAACACCGCCGCTCCATACGTATGTGGTTGCTCCGCTTCCGGTAAAGGTTACGGTATCACCAGAACATACTGTTGCTGAAGTTGCAGCCGCAGTTACTGTGGGCAATGCGTTTACAGTGATCTGAACTGAATCAGCATCGGTACATCCGTTAGCATCAGTACCAACTACGGAGTAGAAACCACCAGTTGTTAGCGCTGTGGCAACTCCGTCGGTAACACCGCCGCTCCATACGTATGTGGTTGCTCCGCTTCCGGTAAAGGTTACGGTATCACCAGAACATACTGTTGTTGAAGTTGCAGCCGCAGTTACAGTGGGCAGTGCATTCACAACGAGTGTAAAACCTACAGCTGCTGAGTCTGAACAACCATTCGTGTTGGTCTTGATCAGGTTGTAAACACCAGGAAGCGTAGCCGTGTAAGTATTGCTTGTTGCAGACGGAATCATTACTCCGTTCAGATACCATTGGCTTGTTCCGCCTGATGTTCCGGTAAGCACCGTGCTGCCACCGGCGCAAATAGTGTTTGTACCTGTAATAGATACAGAAGGCAGTGCGTTAACGGTAACAGCTACTGTAACTGTTGATGTTGTTCCGCAGTTATCAGTAATTACACAGGTATAAGTTCCGCTGCCGGCTGTGGTAATTGCTGTAATTGCAGGAGAAGCTGTTGAAGCAGTAAAGCTGTTCGGGCCTGTCCACGCATAGGTGTAAGGAGCAAGACCACCTGTTGGTGTTGCCGAAAGCGTTAAGTTGCTTGCAGCACAAACGGTGTTCGACGGGCTAACAGAACCAGCAGAGGTAAGTGCCGGCGGCAATGAAATGGTAACCGTTCCGGTAGCTGTGCAGCCTGAAGATGCGGTTGCTGTTGCGGTATAAGTTGTGGCAGCAGTAACACCAGTTGCATTTACAGAAGCACCTGTGGTTGAGCTCAGGAATGTTCCCGGCGACCAGCTGAATGTAGCCGGAGAAGCTCCGCCGGTGATGGTGATAATGTAATCTTCGGTTTCACCATAAGTAGATTGAGACGCACAGGGATCCATGATTCCGGTTCCGCTGTAATCCATATCACGCACACGCAGACGAACCTGACCATTAATGGCTGTGAGCGGAACAGTGAAGGTGAACGAAGTGGAGGCCGGACTGGCGCCTACGTTGTTTGATTCGCCAAGTTTTTCACCGGCATCATTCAATACACCGTTCTGGTTAAAGTCAATCCATGCTGCAAGGTCATTCAGCGTGTATGTTCCTGCAGTAAGTGTAATTGTATAAGTGCTGCCTGCAACAAGAGTTGTTGTTGTTGGTGCTGTTGCAGGGAACAAGGTGTAGAATGGAGCTACAGAAGCACCAGACGGGCTGTTCAGTGTATTTAAGACTACTGAACTCACATAATCACCGAAAACACTGCCGTTAGTATAAACCGGCTGGCAGTAGCTGGCCGGCGGTAGAGATGCACTGGCTGCAAGAACCGATGAACCTCCGCTGCAAACCGTAGCCGGTGTTGCGGTTACGCTGCTCATGGTAAGTGCCTGACCAACAGTAATTGTTGCAGTAGCTGTATTCACACAACCATTTGCAGCTGTTCCTGTTACGGTGTAGGTTGTGGTTGCGGTCGGGTTAGCAGAAACTACAGCTCCTGTAGATGGTGTAAGTGCTGTTACGGGCAACCACGTATAAGTAGCTGCTCCGCCCGCTGTAATGGTAACCGGGCTTCCGCCGGGCAAACAGATAAGTCCGCTTGCCGGTGTAGCTGTTACTGTGGGCAAGCCGTTTACAGTAATTGCTATGGTTACAGATGCCGTTGATGCACAACCATCGTTAATGGTTAACGTGTATGTACCTGTTGCAGCAGCTGTAACGGCCGAAAGGGTGGGGTTCTGGCTGCTGGAGGTAAAGCTGTTGGGGCCTGTCCAGGAGTAGGTAAACGGCGCTCCGCCACCTACTGCACCACCATTAAGCGTGATGTTTGACCCTGCGCAAACTGTTGCAGCCGGGCTGGCCGAAGCTGTTGCACTCAGTACCGAACCTGCTGTAATAGATACAGTTTGTGTTGATGTACAACCGCCGTTTGCAGCAGTTACCGTGTAGGTGGTAGATGCTGTTACAGCAGAAGCAAGCGGGTTGCTGATTGCTGTATTGTTCAAGAAGGTAGCGGGAGACCAAGAATAGGTAGGTGCTCCGCCGTTCGGCGACCAGCGATAACCATCAGGTACGGTTACAGTCCAGGTAACGTTGTTGCGGCCCGGAGCTACAAAAGCAGTAGTACCGGCAGCATTCTGGATACCTTGAACCGCAGCGTTATTTCCTGTAGAGCCTGTAGTGTGCGCTTCAATTACGTTGGTGCTTTCAAAAATCACCACCTGTGTAGTAAAGCTGCCTACAGCAGAGTAGAAGTTACCAGCAGTCCAGTTAACAACCAAACGGCGGTTGGGAGCTGTTCCGGTTACAAAATAGTTGATGGTTCCCGTTGTGCGGAAGTCCATATCTGTGCATACAGGTCCAATTACCGGACGGGGGGCAAAGGCAGAAGGCCAGGTATTGTAGTAACCGGTAAATGTATTGGGAGCACCGGCACCAAGTACCATAAATCCGTTGCTGGAAACAGCAAACGAACTGTAGCTGGTTCCGAAAAACATAAAGTTAAACGGAATAGCAAGGTTCTGCCAGCCACCGTCATCAAGTGTACCTGATGAAAGCGGAGTAACAGCTACACCTGCGTTGGCAAGTGTGGTTACGCCTGAGCCAGGAGTAGGAATCAGTGTATAAGGAATAACAGCTCCGGTGTATGAAGTTGTTGTAGCAGCGGCAGCTTGCAATTGTGAGTTTCCGCCATTGCAGATAGCTGCCGGTGTTGCGGTTACAGCACTAAAGCTGGGCGATTCGGCTACTGTAATAGCAGCTGTTGCTGTGTTTACGCAGCCGTTAGCATCGGTACCGGTAACTGTATAGGTTGTGGTTGCAGCCGGGTTGGCAGTTACGTTTGCACCAGTTGTGGCCGACAAACCTGTTGCAGGCAACCAGGCGTATGTTGATGCTCCGCTTGCTGTAAGTGCTGCCGGGCTTCCGGCCGGAACGCAGATTGTACCGGTTGAAGGTGTAACGGCAACTGAGGGAAGAGCATTAACACTAACTGTAAATTGTGAGGTTGTTGCTGATAAACCGCTCGATGTACAAGTAACTGTAACCACATAATATGTGGTAGCAGTAAGCGGTCCGGTTGCCTGTGTGTTCGATGTACCGAGCAATGTGGTATAAGGTCCGCCGTTGGTTGTTGCTGATGCCCACTGATAAGTGATGCCGCCACCAGACGAAGATCCGGAAAGTGTAAGTGTAGTTCCCAGGCCTGAACAAACAGATGTAACACCTGTAATGCTTCCGGCTGTAGGTGTTCCGGTGCAACCATTAATAATGTATGCTCCGATATCATTATCCGGTGTACGGGGAGCACAGTTAAGATCTGCTGTAATGTAAGCCGGAGGTGCTGTTCCCACACTGTTCAGTGCAATTGTACCGGCTCCGAGATCGGATACAGGATTAATAAACAAAGGATCTAATGATACTGAGTTTGCATCCATCCCAACCATAGCAGCTTGCCAGTTGGCAAGAGTTGTGTAAGTTACCGCAGCACCCTGACCCAGGAAGCCCGTAACACCGGCATCAGCAGCCAGATAAAGATCATTATAGTTGGAAACAGTGCCTGTATTACCAATTGCTGTTGCAGTAGGTGTTACATATACAAAGTGACGGGCAACGCCGGTTTGCGCAGGAGTGAAGTTGGCAAAGATGTTGTTTTGCACAGTGTAAATCGGGCCGGTGGTTGTGCTTACCTCAAAAGCAGCACTGCTCAGGTTCAGAGAGCCGGATCCGTTAATGCTTACGCTGTTGTTGTAAATTTCATACGTCTGCGTGGTTGCTCCGCCTGTGCCGCTGATGAAAATACCTCTCAGCGTGCGGGTTGCGGTTGCAACACCGGTATAAGCAGAAGTGATTTCAGAAACAGCGTTGTTGAACACACGAAGTGTATGTGTGCCGGTTGTCGTGTGCGACATCCGAATACCGGCAATACCGGTTGTTGAAGATGTGCTGATGTTGCGTACTGTTTGAATTCTATTGTTACTTACAGTACTTGTTCCCTGAAAGGTATTGATAACAATACCATCGGTTTGTGCAGCATTGCCCGAAACGTTGCGGATGCTGTTGTTTGAAATGGTAAATCCGCTCAGGTTGGTGGCAAGAATGCCATACGTTGCGCTTGTGCCGTTTCCAATATCGTTTGCCGTTGCCGGGTTTCCGATGGTGTTGAAGGTGGCGCAGTTGGTGCGTACAACTTGTGTATTAACATCGGGGAAAGCAGCATTGCTCAACAACTGGATACCTGCATACACATTGGTAATGCTGAAATCTCTGAATGTGTTGTTGGAATTAGCGCCGGTAGCGGCTGTTGGTATGGTTATTACGTTTGAAAAGAAACCACGGCTGCCGGTGTTTGCACGGTTCATGGTTACGGTAACGTTTGAAATAACGTTGTTGGTAGCACCATCAGTAGCCGAACTATTGTAGATACCTACGCCATGATCGACAGTTTGATTTCCAATGTTGCCACGGATATCAAGGTTGTTCAGGGTCACAAAGTCGGCTCCTACAAGTCCGAAAATCGGATCAACGTTGCTGGCGAGTGCTGTAGTGCTGGCCTGGTTGGCAATGGCACCTGCCGACCCGCTGGCTCCGGCATAAGCAACAATGGCTGCGGTTGCCGATTTGGTGAAGGTGATTGTATTTGCAGCACTTGATCCTGCAACCGGCCCGATCAGAATCGGGAAGAAGTGGCTGCCGTTGGCTGCGGTAACATCATACTGGGCATCAACAAGGTTAAAGGTAACCGCACCCGAAATACCGCGATGGTTTACATCGGCTGCGGCTTCGTTCAGGTTGCGGTAAGTTTGTCCCACGCCTACATTGTAGGTGCCTCCGGCAAGCGGAGTGGGAGCTCCCGGTGTAAAACGGAAGTTGTAAGCCGGCCAGCGGTCGCTCTGCAGCGAACTGTTGCCTGTAAAAGACGACCCGGTTACAGCATCAATATACTGGCCGTTGCCGCCGGTTACGCTCTTGATACCAATTGTTGCCGACTCTGACGTATTAAGTGTACCCGTTGGGGCGGCACCATACCAGAACTCAATTACACCGGTTGCTTCATACAACTTCACCTGATAGTTAATGGTACGTGTGGATGTAAAATAGTACGAAAGCGAAGTCCACTGCATGGTGAACACCTGCGAGCCGGGTGTGCCTGTGGTTTGATACACAATGGCAGAAGAGCTAAGGTCGTCCCACCAGGGTGCAAGTACAGCTGCATTCGTGGTCGAATACAAATTGGGCGAAAACGCATCAAAAGCAGCCAGATTCGCCAGACTCAGCCAACCATTGGTAGATACCGACAGCTGTGTGTACGGTGCCGACAAATAGTTGAACGTAAATCCAATCGGGATGTTTTGCTGAAAAGCATCATCGCCTACAGCCGTGGAGGTCGTTCCGCCAACAATTGGCGTGTACGTTCCGGTAAACACAGATCGCGTCATGGCGAGCTGCGCCTGCACTGCTGTTGCCGAAATAACAAACGCGGCAAGCAGTAACAGGCTCTTACATCGAACAGTAAATTTAATCATGTGAGGGTTTAATTATGATTATTTATTCTGATTCGGACAGATTGTCCGATTTTATATTTACGTAAATATGAGCATTAACATTGAATTTACCCGTGCAGGATGCTTATTCTGCAAGAAATTCAAGCATTAACACAGTAAAACACACGGCTGATTTTATAGCACGGCAGTTGTTGTAAAACATACAAGGCCTTAAAGCAGCATAGCTTTGATATGCACTTAATCAGTTCTTTAGCTTTCCAGACAAATGCCGGTTCAGGATATAAATCAGATCTTCAATGTCGCGTTGAACCGGCTTTTATGCAGTGAAAGCAGCCAAATAACCAGTGCAAAAAACTATCAAATTCCACAAGTTCAAAACTTGTATGGCTTGGGTTACGTAAATCAGTTTTAAAACTTTAATCTCAATCAATGGCCGTTACAGCAATTGTTTTCGTGTACAATGCCGATGCAAAACTTACCAGTGCCGCATTCGATTTTTTGCATAAAATAGTATCGCCATCTACATACCCGTGTAAACTCTGTGGTATTACTTATGGCAATTTTTCAATGGTGAAAGAATGGAAGGATTTCATCGCCACATTACCGCTGCCGGTAAAATTCCTTCACCGCGATGAATGGCTGCAACTTACCGGAAGAAAGGATGATACATTCCCTGCGGCATTTTTACAAAAAGACAATGCATATTCTCTCTGGATTGCCGCCGAAACAATGAACACGTTTGAATTGCCTGAACTGATGCTGTTTATACGCAGCCGGGAAAATGAACTTCGGTGAAACTGCTTTACACCCGCTTCGCAATTCCCTCACCGCAATTTCATTTTCAAACACGCTTGTTTCTCTTATCTTTACAGGAGAACCCTTAACCGGCATGCGTTTCTGTAAATTTCTCCTGCTGCTGTTTGCCCTGCAGGCTGCCCCTGCGGCGGCTCAGATTACCGATAATTTTGGCGACGGCGACTTTACCAATAATCCTACCTGGAGCGGCGACAACTCCATGTTTCTGGTAAACACCGGATTTCAGTTGCAACTCAATGGCACAGCCGCCGATACATCCTACCTCTCTATGGCATCGCCTTTTATCGGCAATGCCGAGTGGCAGTTCTGGATTCGGCTCAACTTTGCGCCTTCTGACAACAACAATGCACGCTTTTATGTAGTGGCTGACGTGGCCAACCTGAGCGGCCCGGTAAACGGCTATTACGTGCGCCTGGGCGAAAACGGCTCATTTGACAGTGTTGATTTGTGGGAACAAAGCGGCACCACACACACTAAAATTATTGATGGTATTCCGGCGCACTGTGCGGCCACAAACAATGTATTGCGCATCAAACTCACCCGCGACAATGCCGGGCTTTGGAACCTGTATTCCGATACGCTTGGCGGTAATACATTTCTGCCCGAAGGCTCGGTAACCGATAACACACACACCACCTGCAACTACATGGGTATGTGGTGCAAATACACCGTATCAAACATTACCCGTTTTTACTTTGATGATATTTACGCCGGCCCGATTATCGTTGATACTACTGCCCCCCTGCTTGTTTCGGCCACAGCACTTTCAGCCACGCAGCTTGATGTGCTGTTTAACGAACCGGTGAGCCTTGCTACTTCACAAAACACCGCCAACTACAGCGTAAACAACAGCATCGGCGCTCCTGCCACTGCCCTGCGCGACGGAACCAACCCTGCGCTGGTGCATCTAACTTTTGCAAACAGCTTTGTAAACGCCACAAACTACACACTCAGTGTTACGGCTGTGGAAGATGCAAGCGGAAATGCCATTACCTCAGCCACAACCGGTTTTCAGTGGTTTGCCACCATTGCAGCCGGATTCCGCGATGTGGTGATTAATGAAATAATGGCCGATCCTTCGCCGCAGATTGCCTTGCCCAATGCGGAATTTGTGGAACTCTTCAACCGCACCGCAAACAACTTCAACCTCACAGGCTGGCAGCTTACCGATGGTTCTTCTACGGCTACGCTGGGCAACCACGTTATTCCCGGCGGCGGATACCTCATACTCTGCGCCAATGCCGATACGGCCTTGTTCAGTCCGCTTGGCCCTACACTCGGCCTGAGCAGTTTTCCCTCCATCAACAATGCCGGCGATTTGCTGGCCCTGACCGACGGCACCAACGCCATCGACTCTGTGCGCTTCGACATAAGCTGGTACCGCGATGCATCGAAAGACGACGGGGGCTGGGCACTAGAGCTGATCAATCCCGCACTCGGCACTGGCTGCGCACCTTCGGGCAACTGGATTGCTTCTACAAACAGCCTTGGCGGCACACCCGGCGTACAAAACAGCGTGTTCAACAGTTCGCCCGATGTAACTGCGCCGCAATTGCTTTACGCCTATGCCGCAGACAGTGTGCATGTAATTCTCTGCTTCAACGAAGCCATTGATCCGGCACAATTGCTGCTGCTCAGCAATTACAGCATAAACAACAGCATTGGCACACCCGTTTCGCTCAGCTACGATACAACCACCCTGCAGTGTGTTACACTTACATTGGGCACAGCACTGCAAAACCAAATTGCCTACACCGCCACATTCAACAATCTGGCCGACTGCGCAGGCAATGTCATTACCGCAAACACGGCCGTTTTCACTTACTACATTGTGCAAACCTACGATGTAGTAATTAACGAAATTATGGCCGACCCCGATCCGCCACAGGATTTGCCCAATCAGGAATATGTAGAACTGCACAATACCACGCCCTATCTCATTTATCTCGACGGCTGGCAATTTACCGTGGGCAGCACCACACGCACAATAACCAATGCCTGGCTGCCGGCCAATGGCTACATTGCTGTGGTTGACGACGCCGCACCCGGTCAGTTCGGAAGCATTAACCTCACCGCAATGAGCAGCTTCCCGTCAATCACCAACACATCAGGCACCATTACACTGCGCACCAATCGCGGACTGCTGCAACACAGCGTTAGCTACAGCGACAGCTGGTATGTGGATGCATCAAAAGCCGGCGGCGGCTGGTCGCTTGAACAGATTGATCCGCTCAATCCATGCGCAGGTGCCGTTAACTGGCGTGCCGCAGCAACTGCCGATGGCGGCACACCCGGCGCACAAAACAGCAACTACGCACAAAATCCCGATGCACTTGCACCGGCACTGCTGCGTGTATCAGTGCTCGCGCCCGACAGCATCCGCCTCTTTTTCTCCGAACCGACAGACAGTGCTTCGGCAGCCGATATTTCCCGCTACACAATCAGCAACAGCGTCGGAACACCGCTGCAGGTAAAGCCGCTCGGCAACGATTTCATGCGCGTGGATCTGAAGCTCAGCGCAGCCATTTCGGCCGGAATCATATACACGGTTACCGTTTCCACCCAGCTTACCGATTGTGTAGGAAATCCGGTAAACAGCAACACGGCCCCCTTTGCCCTGCCCGAACCGGTGGCCGCTAACGATATTGTGATAAACGAAATCCTGCCCGATCCGCTCGACGGTGGTGTGGATTTTGTGGAACTCTACAACCGCTCGCAAAAAGTAATTGATCTGGGTTCGATGGTGTTGTGTACGCAGGATACCATTGCCAATATACTGGAAGAAATAAACATCATTGCACCTGATGGTTACCTGCTTTTCCCGGGCGAATATGTGGTGCTGAGTGAAGACGGAAATGCAGTAGCTGCACAGTATCCGGCCAACATAAACAGAAGCCGGTTGCTTGACATGAACAATATCCCGTCGATGAATATTGATGGTGATCTTGTAATTATTGCCGACACCGGTTTGCGCATCATTGACCGTTTGGTGTACAGCGGCGACTGGCATTTCGCATTACTCAACGAAACAAAAGGCGTAACGCTAGAACGCATCGATACGGAGCGCCCCACGCAAGACGCCACCAACTGGCATTCGGCCGCCGAAACAGCAGGTTTTGGTACGCCCACACAACGCAACTCGCAATACAGCGCCGCACCTGCCGATGATGGTGCAGTAACGCTTGGCAACACGATTTTTTCGCCCGATAACGATGGTTTTGAGGATGTGCTGAACATCGGTTTCAATTTCGACCGCCCCGGCTACGTAGCCAGCGTAACCATTTACGACGAGCGCGGCCGTTTGGTACGCACACTTGTGCGCAGCGAGTTGCTGGGCACCGAAGGCGGCACGTTTTCATGGGACGGCATCACCGACGACCGCAACAAGGCGCGCAACGGGGCATATGTGGTGTACTTTGAAGCCTTCAACCCCAACGGCGATGTAAAGCGTTACAAGCGCGCGTGTGTGCTGGCGGAACGGTTGTAACCCTTGTTATGTACAATGCTGCGAGAGGTTTCAGACGGCTATGCTGTAAAACCTCTTGCAACACCTGGCAAAGTCTGTGACTTTCCACCAAAATGCTTCCGCGTGCGCTGCTAAAGCGAAACGAAGTTGAGCTTAGCATCCTCACTCTCGTTACATAGTCTCGGGCTGATGCTCCTTACTCCCGCTCTTTATTCCCGCTCTGATCATCCATTCGGCAATCAGCAAATTAGGCACCCAGCCCAGCCACGCTACAATGCGATACACATCCATAGGCGGCGGCGCAAAAGCAAACACAATTAAAAACTTCCATGCACGCAGTGTAAGCGCAGAAAGCGTGAGTGCAAAACTGCGTATCATAAATTTACGATGCCGCGCAATATCGCCCTTGCGAATGGCGGTATAAGCGCGCCACGTAGTATATAGCCAAAGCAGGGCAAGCAGCACAAACGCAAGCTGAGAGGTAATTCCACCATTGGCAAACACACCCATAATCAATCCGGCCGGACCTGAAATGCAGAGCAGCACAATAATATATGCTTTGCCCATGCCTCTGTGCAGTTTGCGAAATCTCCCTGCGGGAAGAAACTGCGTAAACCCGGCAAATACAAGCACAAGACTGGTAAGCACGTGCGCATAAAACGCCGCACGCCACACACCGATGTGCATGACGTGTTGTTTAATTTGAAGAAAACCTTCTTCGGGGTTGAATGTAAAATGCGGCAGGGTAATGCGCACCATGAGGATGGTGAAAAAAGCCAGCAACATATAAAGCGTAATCTGAACGATTCTTCTGCGCATGAATAATGAATGTGTATTTCAAAAGTACAGAACCATTCATTTCGCGGGATATAAATAATGACAGGTGTTTCCTTTTCTGATTAAGTGTAAAGCGTTGGTGATTCACACGGCCAAATCATTTATTCACTCAAAACCACACTTATTCAATTCACCCCAACACCCGCAAGAAGAATCACGGTTGATTCAGTGCGCATTATTTATATTCGCTATACCAAACAAAAGCACCATGCGTTTACTCAGCCTGCTTATCATTACCCTGCTTTCATTTTCGTGCGGCAACGCACCCAAACAAACTGATGCGACCGAACAAAAGTCGGAAAACCTTACCGTTCCCGAAGCATTGCGGGGCGATATCCGAAAAATAGGCGGCACAAAAGCCACGGAGCAGGAACTCATCGAAAAAGCACTTCAGGCAATGACGGCAGGCGCTGATCCGCTGCTGGGCTGCTGGGTGGGTATGTTTGGTGAAAACAAAATAAACATTTCCATCACCGAACGCACGGCCACAGAAGCAAAAGGCTTTACGGTATGTGCGGGCAATTTCCGCCCCATACGCGGCACGGTAAAAGCCGATGGCGAAAACCGTTTTCTGCTGAGCATGGATGAGCCGGGCGACAATAAATACGACGGGCATTTTGAATTTGCAATTACACTTGGCGGCAGCCAGCCTTTGCTGAGTGGCACGTGGAAACCTTTTAAAACGGGCGTGGTGGCCAACCGCGAGTATTCGCTTACCAAAAAGAAATTTGTGTACAGCGCAGAGGCAGGCACTTATCCGCAGGCATCGGCACGCGAGCTTACGTATGAAGATGTAGAGAATCTGGGATCGGATGAACTGCGGGTAATGCGCAACGAAATTTATGCCCGGCACGGGTATTCATTCCGCGATAAAGCCATGCGCAATGTGTTTGATGCGCTGGAGTGGTACATCCCGATGGGCATTGATATCCGCCACCAGCTTACGGATGCCGAGGTAAAGAACATTTCGCTTATTTACCGTTATGAGAAATATGCCGAAGCAAATTACGACGATTACGGACGTTAATTGCGCCGTTTAATCGGCCACTGATACAAACTGGTCGTAAAAACGGAGGCCGGGCCGGGCAAAATGCTAACTTCGCGCCGACTCATCTCTGTTTGCATGGAATTTCAGAACATTCTTACCTCAGTTGCCGATGGTGTGTTCACCATCACCATTAACCGTCCGGATAAGCTGAACGCCCTTAACCAGGCCACGCTTGGCGAATTGCAAAGTGCGATTAATATTGCCAAAGCCGATGCGGCCGTAAAAGGCATCATCATTACCGGAGCCGGCCCGAAAGCATTTGTGGCCGGTGCCGACATCTCAGAATTTACCGGCCTTGATGCGCCTTCGGGTGCAATTTTTGCTGCGGCCGGTCATGCTATTTTCAAGGAAATTGAACTTTGTCCGAAACCGGTAATTGCCGCTGTAAACGGCTTTGCGCTTGGCGGCGGTTGCGAACTTGCCATGGCCTGCCACATGCGCGTAGCGGCTGAAAATGCGAAGTTTGGACAACCCGAAGTAAATCTCGGCCTTATACCCGGCTACGCAGGCACGCAACGACTGGTACAGCTTATCGGAAAAGGGAAAGCGATGGAACTGCTCATGACAGCCGATATGATTGACGCCAACGAAGCCTACCGCCTCGGCCTTGCCAACCATGTGGTAGCTGCCGACCAGCTGCTGGCGAAAGCAAACGAAATTTTGCAGAAGATTTTTACCAAAGCCCCGCTGGCCATTGCCGAAATTGTAAACTGCGTAAACGCATACTACACCAGCGGCATCGACGGTTTCCGCTACGAGCAGGAAGCTTTCGGCCGCTGCTGCGATACCGCCGATTTCCGCGAAGGTGCCGGTGCTTTCCTGGAAAAACGCAAAGCGGTTTTCACAGGTAAATAAATCATATTTGCCGTAAAAATGAAACGGACTTTCTCACCTTGAGAAAGTCCGTTTCGCTATGTGTCCGTTAGCAACCGGTTTCTAGTCATACCAGAAAACATAAAACCGGTCGTTTTCCCCCTTGCACACAGAGCACATAGTATCTGTTTTCGGATTCGTTTACCGAATAAATTATTCTCTGTTTTCAGCGCTGATGGATCAGAAAGTGTCGCTGTTTGTTTGCGTGAACAAAAATGGAACAGTAAGGCGCATTTTACAATTCAGAATTAGAAAAAAATAAGGCAGCTAAACGTTAGTTTTTGGTTGGATTGCTTGATTTTATTGACATTTGGAGGAAATTAATATTAGTCTCCAAGCATGAAAAACGACCCGCTTTGGCACCTTGTTCAGGCGCTTAGTACAAGTGAAAAAAGACAATTTTCACTTGTACACAAAAAACAAAAGGGCGGATATGTAGCCCTCTATCATTGGTATTGCAAACAAACAGAACCGGTGTCACCCGATGCGGCTGCACTGAAATCACTCAGGCTAACTTCAGGTGCTCTTGCCGTTCAAAAAAACTACCTCAGCACGAAACTGATTGAGCTGATGATGAAGAACTCTGCCCTGAACTCACACACTCTACGCGTAAGAAACTTATTGTCGCAGGCTGAAGTGCTTTTTCAACGAGGATTGCGCGAACATGCATCGCGACTGGAAAGCAAAATACAACAGATCACTTCCGAAAATGGCATGTATAGCCATGAGCTGGCTCTTTATGAATTACAGGAAGTTTCCATAGCAAATTATAAAGAGTTTAACGAAACAATAGATTATGCCGGGAAAAAGCGGAGACTTATTGCTCTTATCGAAGAAGAAATTGCATGCCACGAATTGTCGAAAAAAATAATTACGCTTAGCAGAAAATTGGATTACGCCCGTACAAAGAAAGAAAGGTCCAGGTATGAGGCAGAATTTGCAGGCGACTTAATGAATGGACGTAAAAAGGTAAGAGGAGCACAGGCGGCAAGTTATCTGATACATGCACGATTGCACTTTTACAACATGATGCAAAACAAAACCGAAATAAGAAAGCTGTACAGTGAACTTGTATCGTTTTGGGGGGGCAACGAAAAGCTATTGGCACAAGACCCCATGTTTTATATTGCGATGAGTTATAATCTGATTGTAAATCTTATCGCTTTTGTTGCTGATAAAGACAGGGATATGCTTAAAAAGCATTGGACTGAACTTCCTCAAAAACTTCATCCCTATCTTACTTCATTTCTCATGCAGCGGATCCGGTTTTATGATGCCGAACACAAACTGAGAATAATGGCACAGGAGGGAGAAGTAGAAAAAATGCTTGGTGTTCTGCCTGAAATACAAGCACTTAAACAAACAGATCATCAGCATACGAAAACGTTTACAGAAAGTATCCGCTATTTTGAAGCAATGACTCTGTTTTGTTGCGGTAAGTTAAAAGAAGCACTCAAGCACCTGCTCGATGACCTGAGCGATGATGATGTAACCGACAGACGCTACCGGATTGTGCTAAGAAGCATGCTACTTCAACTGGTTATTCATACCGACCTCGGCAATATGGAAGTAACAGAGCGACTTGCTTCACAACTCGCTCGCTTTTTGAAAAAAAACAACAGCACGAATTATACAGAGGGATTCCTGCCCGGGTTCTTTGACGCATGCACAACCGCGTCGGGCAGAAATAAAGTAAAACTGATCACAGACCTTTATAATACGTTGCTCACTCATATTCAAAAAAACGGCGACTGGCAATTTTTTACCAATCAGCACCTGTTAATGGCCTGGCTCAAAAAAAACAGTGCCGGACTCAACTGGAGTCAGGCACTGAAACACACCTGGGAAGAAGGAAGGACAATGTTTTTGCATTACCCCTGATTATTGCAAAAACCTGATTGATCTTTTTCCCAAGCCTGCACACTGCATTGGTTTGGCAGATGTTGTTCTTAACGAACAGCACGAACAGCACTATGTGTTCCGTTTGAATCTTCAATTACAAACAAATACAAGCCTGGCGGAAAATGCTGCAAGCCTACACTTGCCCGTACAGCTCCTGATGGTAATATTTCTGTACCTACAAGTCTCCCGGTTACATCATAAAACCGGAGCACCCTCGATACCCCTTGCGGAGAGAAAGAAAACACAAACGCTCCGTCAATTGCCGAAACAAGCTTAATTTCCGAATCCGAAGAGACTTCGTTTATTCCTGTAATCCAGCTATAGGGCTGCGATGTGGAGGAACAGCCATTGCTGTCTGTTACGGTTACCGTGTATTGCCCGTTTCCTGAAGGAATAAACGTATTGCCTGTGGCTCCCGCAATAGGTACTGCTCCGATGTTCCATTGCACGTATGTGCCCGGAGGTGGTGTAATCTGCAATTGCCCGTTTACATAAGATATTACCGGAACCGGAGGCCCTACAAAAGTGAGTGTAATACTCATTGCCGGTGTTTGAACTGACGTTGTACAATAGCCCGGATAAGCATCTACTTCGTAAAAGCCTGTTTGCGATGCAATAATTGTATTATTATTGGAATTGGGAATGGGCACACCATTCAGCTTCCATTGCAACGCGATCCACGGCAGGTCAAGCGAAACAATATTCAACTCGCCGTTGCAAATAGAATCAGGTCTTGACGTTGAAACAAGTGGATATTGAAATATCCAGCCGTCAACAAGTACCGGCTGCGAAAATCCGCTGCATGTATCATCTGTTACAAACACACTATACTGAAACCCTGCATTAGTGGAATAATGCACGTAAAGAACAGCACTGGTTTCGCCTGGCATAGGCGTGCCGTTCTGATACCACTGATAAGAATCGTAACTTTGGGTCAGTGTGAGCGAATCACTTGTATTTGGACAGAGAATCATGCCTGTCTGAACAATTACCGGTGTAATCTGACATTGCGCCTGTAGGCGCGCGACAAAAACAATGATTCCCAAAAAGAAAAAAAGCTGTTTCATTGTGTACTGATTATTTACTTGTGCTAAAATTGTAAGTGAATTTGATTCTTACAATGCATCTCGGCAAAAACATTAGGTCTCTGACACAACATACACGCTCTGAAAACCCCTATTTCTGAATATTTTACGAAGGAATGATTAGTCTGTAACATAATGAAAAACGACCCGCTCTGGCATTTGGTTCACGCACTTACACAAAGTGAAAAGCGCCAGTTTGTTCTTGAAAACAAAGACCAGAAATCCGCTACGGGATTTATGGCCTTGTATCACTGGTACACCCGGCAGGACGAACCCGGCTCTCCGAATACGGCTGTACTGAAAAAACTTAAACTCACACCGGCCACGCTTGCCGTTCAGAAAAACTACCTGAACGGAAAGCTCACTGATTTTCTGGCCCGGACCGTAAACGACAATTCAGATACCCAACAGATCAGGCTAATGTTGTCGCAAGCGGAAGCGCTTTATCAGCGAGGCTTGCGCGATCATGCAAAAAAAATTATCCGGCGCGCTTTTCAACTGGCAGCATTCAACGAATTACATATATACCAGCTTGCCTTGTATGAGCTGATTGAGAGCTACGTGGTAACACCTGCCGACTTTCTTGAGGTTGCTGAATTTGACAAGAAAAAGCAGGAGGTGATGCGTACCATGGAAGTCGAAATTGCCTGCCACCGGCTGTCGGCAGATGTAATATCGTTGGGCGTGGAGATGGATTTTGCGCGCACGCCTGCTGAGAAAAAACGACTGAAGCAGGTGGCCGCTAATCCGCTCATGCATAGTAACCAGGAAATCCCCAGTTTGCGTGCCCGTTATCATCTTACACATGCCCAAACACATTTCTACAATCTTGTGCAGGACAGTCCGCGCATGGTAAACCTTGCGCTCGAACATTTTCGTTTTTTTGATAAAAACCCGGCTTACGCCGGGCGCGATATGTCATATTTTGTAGGCATGTGTTACAACATGGTGGTAAACCTCATTCAGCTTGGCCACCCGCATCAGGTGAAGGACGTGGTGGCCCGGTGGCACCGTTTGCCGAAAGATTACAAACGCGAAATGAGCGATTTTTTTCAGCAGCAGCATCGTTTTTTCAGCTCAGAACTTACTTTCAGGTGGCAGCTGTTGCAGGGAAATCCAGAAATGCTGATTAAAGAACTTCCGCTGGTTCAAAAACTTAAAGCCACCGAGCATCAGTATCAGCAGGCGTTTATCAATAACATTCGTTTTTATGAGGCGCTGGCGTATTATTTTTCAGGTAAGCGAAAAGATGCGTTGCGCATGCTGCTTGATGAACTTCAGGATGAATCAATCATTAACCGGCGTTATCGTCTTGTAATGCGAAGCATGATGCTCAGACTGATTATACATTGTGATGAAGAACATGATGATGTAGTGGAGGAGCTTGCCAAACAGCTTGACCGATTCGTAAAGAAACATCACGCCCAGCATTTCTGCGACGGAATAATGGTGTCGTTCTTCAAAAAATGGCCCGGACTAAGCATTTCGCAGCGACGGATATTGTTTTCATCAACTGTAGCGCAAATAGAAAAACGCTATGCCGAGCAATGCGACTGGCAGTTTGCCATAAACTACAGATTCTGTCTGGCATGGATGTACACAAAATTCGAAGAGCCTGATTTTGGCAAGGCATTGCTGCTTTGCAACCGTACTTTTTACAAACTGCACACCGCCTGTCACAAAATTCCGCATTAACTTTAGTTCAGGGCAATACGATGAAAAAAGATTCGCTGAGTGTACTTATTCATTCGCTTACACAAAGCGAAAAAAGACAGTTTGTGCTCGAAAACAGCAGCAGTAAATCAGCCACGTATATGAAACTCTATATGTGGTATGCCAAGCAGCAAACACCCCATGCGCCTGACGAGAAAACCATAAAACAGTTCAAAATCACCCAAGGCAATCTGGCCGTTCATAAAAACTATCTTTCTTCAAAAATATTTGATTTGCTGGTTAGCAATGCGGCGGACAAATCAACAGCCATTCATGTACAGAATCTGCTGGCTCAGGCCGAGGTGCTGTTCAAGCGCGGACTAAACAACCATGCCCAGAAAATTGCCCGCAAGGCTGCGCAGATTGCCGAAAGCAATGAATTATTCCCTCTGCTGCTGGCCATTTATGCCCTTGAAGATAATTATGTGCGCAAGCCAAGCGAAATGGCCGAACTCAGTAAACGCTATCCACGAAAAAAAGAACTCCTCAATATTATTCATAATGAATACGACTGCCAGGAGTTCTCGCAGCGCATTGTTGGCCTGGGTGCCGGCCTGAACTATGCCCGCCTGCCCGAAGAACGTCAGAAACTGGCAACGCTGGGCAATGATCCGATGATGTTCAGCGATCACCTGCCGTTAAGTAATGCTGCCTTTCTGCATCTCATGCACGGCAGGCTGCATTATTTCACAATGACAATGGATGTAAACGGTTTGCTGAAGCTGAGTCGTGATCACTTTTCATATTTCGAAAACAAACCGGCCGCTTTACAAGCCCATACCGATCACTTCCTCGGTATGGCATACAGCAACCTGAATAATGTAATACAGCTGGGCAGGGAACAGGAAATAAAATCAACTATTGAAAAATGGCATAATATTCCCGCTCAGTGCAAGCATGTCTTCAGCGAACACCACTTTGCGCAATACCGTTTATTTGATATTGAACTACAAATCAGGCTTACCCTTAAAGAAGGAACATGCGAAAAAATACTGCCTGCTTTATCACGCAAAACCGCACAAATAAAAAAGGACTTACCGTATTATCCTGTGTTCGAAAAAAACATGCGCTTTTTTATTGCACTGGGAAAATATCTTGCCGGTGAAAACAAATCCGCGCTCCGTTTGCTCCTTGATGAATTAAAGGACGGTTCGACCGGAAACGGACAGTATCGTTTTATTCTCCGGGCCTTGCTGCTTCAGCTTATTATTCACTGCGACCTGAAGCATGGGGAAATAGTGGAAGAACTGTCAAAGCAGCTTCAGCGGTTCATTCATCGGGAAAATTGTAGTCAGTTTCCCGAGAATTTATTCCCTGAATTCTTTTCGCGCTGGTATTCAACCCCTGAACTGAAACGACAAACACTTTTTAAAAAAACGCTGGAAAAAACAACTGCTGTATTTGTAGCCCAGCACGACTGGCAGTTTGGTATCAATAATCGTTTTATTATGGCGTGGCTCATAAAAAACACGCATGAGGTGAGTTTCAATGAAGCCTTACTGATTTGGAACACCGGGTTTGGCCGGCAGCTTGAACTACACCGGAAAGCATAAAAAAACGGGCAATCACCCCCTGCCGGATTGCCCGTTAACTATATGTCCCGGCCTCTGTCAGCGCAACACACGAAGTGCGCCAGCAGAGCCGTTTATTCCCTGCAGGATGAACATATAGATTCCTTCGCCCTCGTTTGAGAGATCGATTGTAAGCTGTGTGCTTCCTGCCGGAACGGGAAGAATAAAAAGTGTCCGGCCGGTAATATCCGTAACAAGCAGCTCGCGCTGATAGCCTTCGGCAACGATGCCCGCAGTAAATACATGATTGATACTTTGCTTAAGCCAGATTTGTTGTGCAATTGTTTCACCTACACCTACCACCCAGCTGTATGGCTGTGAGGTAGCGCTGCATCCGTTGCCATCAGTAACCGTTACCGTATAAACACCGCTTTGCACCGGGGTATAGGAAAATGTGGTAGCACCCGAGATCGGACCGGAAGCATCACTCCACTGATAGGTATAACCCGAAAAATTTACAGTAGAAAGCACGCCGTTGTTATAGGTGATTAGTGGCGTTAGCGGGCCGGAAAAAATAAGATTAAGCACTACACCAAGCGGCTGTATAAACTGCGGGCAGATTTGCGGTGCTCCTGAAACACTGTAGTTACCTGTTTGTGTAACGATAAGTGTATCATCCGTTGCTCCCGGAATGGGTACGTTGTTATTTGTCCACTGGATATTTACTTCGTAAGGTGGAAGCAGCACAAGGTATTCGGTATCGCCGGGACAGAAGTTAAAACTTCCCGAACTCATTACCGTAGGAAGCGTAAACACCCATCCGTCAACCAGATTTTGTGCCGACATGCCGCTGCAGGTGTCCTGTGTAACAAACACAGAAAAATTATAGCCCACATCATTTGCAGCATTAACCGGCAGCGTAGCCGAAGTGGCTCCCGGAATAGCTACATTGTTTTTATACCACTGATAGGTTTGATAAGGCTGCGTGGTACGCAGTGTATCTGTAGCGTTGGGACAAAGAATGGGGGATGCGGGTGTGATAACGGGTGTAATTGTGCATTGCGCATTTACAGCACCCGACAATAACCCGAACAGAGTCAGTGTAATAACGTATTTCATATACTATGTGATTTTTGCCGCAACAATTTTCTTCAATCTTTCGCAAAGGCACAATACAGATTATTTAACTAATTAGTTTTCTAAACTATTAGAAACACCGTTAATATTATTATTTACGGTATTTTTGATTATCTAAAATTAGTTTTTCAAATGAATTCTGATCAATTATGGCCATTGGTACACGCGCTTACCAAAGCCGAAAAAAGGCAGTTTGTGATCGAGGGGTTGTCGGGGAAACGAAGCGGCGGGTATATCGAATTGTTTCGTTGGTATGCACGGCAGAAAAGCCCGGCCACGCCGGGAGCTGAAGTAATGCGCAAATTAAATCTCACGCCCAACCGGCTTGCTGTACAGAAGAACTACCTCAGCGAAAAACTGAATGAATTTCTGGGGCGGGTATATACACGCCCCACCAATCCGGCCGGTGTGCGCCAGTTACTTAATCAGGCCGAAGCATTATACAGCCGGGGGTTAAGCAGTAATGCAAACCGGGTGTTGAACAAAGCGCGTGAGCTGGCGGCAAAAAATAATCAGTATGTGCAGCAGCTTGATGCGCTTGAGGTATTTGAAGCCAATACGCTTTCGTATATGCATGTGGCCCGCCTGAAACAAACCTCGGCCGAAAAGCTCAGCCTGCTGCCGGTTATTGAAAATATGTACCGCTGCCAGTTGTTTTCAAACGAAATACTCGCAATTGGGGCAGAAATAGATTATGCCCGCACAGCCGCGCAGCGCCGCACCATGAAAAACTACGCACGGCACGAACTGCTTCAGCATACGGGCGCTGCAAAAAGTGTTTCGGCAAGTTATTACCTTCTCCATGCCCGACTGCACTTTACACGCACCGCTCAGGACGTTACTGCAAATGTGAAGGCGGCCCTTGAACACATGGCCCTGTTTGATGCCGACAAACACATGACAGCGTCTGAAATAAATTATTACATCACCATCGTTTTCAATACGGTAATTGTACTAAGGCTGGCCGGTTCACAGTTGCAGTTTCAGGAGCAGCTGCACCGGTGGAATCAACTTTGTAAAACCTACGCACATGCCATTGACGAGGTAAGTCTGATGCGCTACAAATTCAATCACTCAGAACTCACCATGCGGATAAGCCTGATTGGCGGCGATACGGAAACGATGATTAAAGAACTGCCGCGCTTCAGGCAGCTGCTCAAAACTGATCATAGCTACAGCATGGTATATGCACAAAGCATGGGTTTTTTTGGTGCCATAGCCTACTACACTGCCGGCCGCTACAAGCAGGCGCATGAGTTGCTGCGCGAAAACACAAGCGATCTTAAACCATCGCCCCAGCGATACCGGTTTCTGCTGAGAAGTCTGCTCCTGCAACTGATGATACACTGCGACCAGCAGCACGACGATGTGGTTGAATACCTTACCCGCCAACTCGCCCAGCTCATAGCCCGACAGCGGTGTGCGGGCTTTTCGGAAGGACTGATTGCCCCCTTTTTTGCACACTGGCTCAACGCCGATGCCACCACACGCGCAGTACTCATGCGCGAACTTTATGACACAGTTACAACACGCTACAGCACACAGCACGACTGGCAGTTTGGAAGCAATAACCAGTTTTTTATGGCCTGGCTGTTAAAAGGAGGCAGTCAGATGGCCTGGGGCCCCGCACTGGCAAAAGCCTCCGCCACATGGAAACAGTTAGTGAAAAATGCAGCACCTGTGTAAAACAAACAGCCGCAGATAGTGCATCTGCGGCTGTAAAAAATAACGCGGTGAGCGATTAGTCTTCCTTATAGAAAGTTTTGTCTTCGTCTTTATCGAAGAAGAAGCTCAGGTTCTCATACTTCTGAATGAACGCGCGGAATTCAGCAGAGGTAGCAAACTCTTCGGTAATGTTGTCGGTAACACCTTTGAGTTTGATACGGCCTTCAGACTTGGTGTCGAGCTTGTACACGTAGTATTTTGTGTCAGAAGATGAACCTTCTTCACGTACGTTGAGGTACTCGCTTGAACCTACTTTCGATACAAACCCGATGTATATGGTGGGTTCATCTTCGCCCGATTTCTTTTTCTTTACGATACGGTACTGATTACCTTCATATACTTTAATTGAGTAGGTATAGTCTTCCGAAGAGCGCTCTTCGTAAGTACCTTCGAGAGATTTGTTGGCTTTTGCATTTGATACATCGTCAACCGGAACTTTGGACTCGTAGGGACAGCCCATGAAGGTAAAACTGAGTGCAGCAACCAGGGTAATTAATTTAAAAGCTTTCATGCGGTTTAAGGTGTTGTTTTGTTGGTTACGAATATAGGTGAATTTCGCGTTTGCCGTTATACGGCAAATGCCGGAGTTTTTTACAAAATCCAGGCCAATTCGTTTTTGACCCGGTTTCCCCCGCTTGTTTTCAATGGTTTCAATTTGTTTTTGACATTGCAGGAGGGTTTTGCGGCGTGAATAATGAGGGGTGAAATGAGTACTCATACTCATCATTATGTGTAAAGGTTTCACCCCATCTGGTTAACGGAATAAGATGCTGCGGGGAAAAAAGTGACGGGGAAAAGTGATTTTTTGATGTTATTAACACAAAAACCTGTAAAAAAACGAATTATGTGTACCATTAACAGGCCGAATTACCGGAATTTCGCAGGATATAGTGTGTTGATTTGAGTTCACTCAAACGTCTTGCCGGGCAAACTGCCATTTACGGGCTGAGTACCATTCTCGGCCGGATGCTCAATTATGCGCTGGTTCCGTTCTACACCTATATTTTTGATGTTCCTGCTGTTTACGGGCTCAATAATGAGTTTTACGCCTACATCTCCTTCCTGAATATTGTGTTTACCTACGGCATGGAAACGGCGCTGTTTAACTTTTCGAGCACCGAACCAAACCGTAACGGCGTTTATACCACGGCCATGCGCTCGGTGCTGGTATCCACCATGTTTCTGGCGCTGCCGCTGCTTGTGTTTGCCGATCCGCTGGCCGAACTCATGCGCTATCCGGGCCATGCAGGCTTTGTGTGGATGGCTGTGGGCATTGTGGTAACGGATGCCCTCACCGCTATTCCGTTTGCAAAACTTCGTCTCGAAGGCCGGCCAGGGCGGTTTGCCAAACTCAAACTGCTTAACATCGGCATAAATCTCATCATCAATTTCTTTTTCATCGGGCTTTGCAAATGGGCGTGGACAAAAGACCCCGACAGTTTTTTCGGTTCGTTGTACAACGATGAAATTGGTATCGGTTATGCCTTTGTGGCCAATCTGGCGGCCAACGTGGTGGTGCTCCTGCTGCTTATGCCCGAACTGCGCCGCATTGATGCCGGTTTCGACATTGCGCTGTGGAAGCGGATGATACGCTATGCCATGCCGCTGCTGGTGGTGGGCCTTGCGGGTATGGTAAATGAAACACTCGACCGTATTCTGCTCAAATACATGCTGCCGCTGGGCATGGGCGAAACGGCCGTGGGCATTTACGGAGCCTGCTACAAAATTTCAATCCTCATGGCCATTTTCAGGCAGGCGTTTCAGTATGCCGCCGAACCGTTTTTCTTTTCGCAGCGCAACGAAGGCAACGCCCGCGAGCTTTACGCCAAAGTGATGAGCATTTTCATTATTGCCTGCTCACTTATTTTTCTTGGCACCACGCTCAATCTCTCGTGGATACAGTATTTCATTGGCCCCCCCTTCCGCTCGGGGCTGGCGGTAGTACCTATTTTGCTGCTGGCCAATTTATTTCTGGGCATCTACTTCAACCTCAGTATCTGGTACAAACTCACCGGCCGCACCCGCTCGGGCATGTGGATTACCATGGCAGGCGCGGTCATTACGCTAACGCTCAATTTTATCTGGATTCCCTCGCAAGGCTATTTTGGCGGCTACATGGGTTCGGCCTGGGCCACATTGCTGTGCTATGCCACTATGATGGTGCTTTCGTATTATGCCGGCCAGAAACACTATCCGGTGCCCTACGCCGTAGTGCGCGGACTGGGCTATATTGGTCTGGCGCTGGGGCTTTATCTCGCAGGCACATTTATTGCAAACGATTCGCAGTTAATTACGCTGTTGTTTAAAAATGCCCTGCTGCTGCCGTTTATAGCCGTAGTGTGGGTGCTTGAAAAGCCCCGGCAGTGGTTTGCCCGCAAGCCTGCACAACCTTAAAAACAGCTACCTTCGCACAATATGCTGAACGTAAAAATCATAAACCGCTCTGCTCACGCACTGCCCGAGTATGCCACCGAACAATCGGCCGGACTTGACCTGCGTGCAAATCTTGCTGAGCCGGTTACGCTTGAACCGCTGAGCCGCGCCATGGTGCCCACCGGGCTTTCCATTGAATTACCCGCCGGTTTCGAAGCCCAGGTGCGTCCGCGCAGCGGCCTTGCCGCAAAACACGGCATCACCGTACTCAACAGCCCCGGCACCATTGATGCCGATTACCGCGGCGAGATTAACGTAATTCTCGTTAACCTCTCCAGCCAGGCATTTACCATACAAAACGGCGAACGCATTGCACAACTTGTTGTTGCCCGCCACGAACGCATTAACTGGCTGCAAACCGAAGAACTAAGCACCACACAGCGTGGTGAAGGCGGATTCGGCAGCACCGGCAAATCATAATTCCGACACACACCTCTGATTACGCAGTAACTATGAAAATTATTGTTCCAATGGCGGGCATGGGCAAACGAATGCGCCCGCACACACTTACCGTTCCGAAGCCCTTAGTACAGGTGGCCGGAAAACCCATTGTACAGCGTCTTGTGGAAGACATTGCCAAAGTGTGCAATGAACCGCTCGAAGAAGTGGCCTTTATCATTGGGCCCACATTCGGTAAGGAAGTGGAAAACATGCTGGTGGGTGTCGCACAGTCGCTCGGCGCCAAAGGCAGCATCTGGTATCAGGAAGAAGCACACGGCACTGCACATGCCATTATGTGCGCCGAACAGGTGCTCGACGGCAAAGTGGTGGTGGCTTTTGCCGACACACTGTTTAAGGCCGATTTTAAAATGGATACGGCTCAGGAAGGAATTATCTGGGTGCAGAAAATTGAAGACCCGCGAGCCTTTGGTGTGGTAAAATTAGACGCCGATGGTGTGATTACCGATTTTGTGGAGAAGCCGGCTGAGTTTGTGTCGGATCTGGCAATTATCGGTATTTATTATTTCAAAGACGGTGCTTATCTCAAGCGCGAACTGAAATACCTGCTCGATAACAACATCCGCGAGAAGGGCGAATTCCAGCTCACCAACGCCCTTGAAAACATGAAACGTCAGGGTGTAAAATTTACGCCCGGAAAAGTAACTGAGTGGCTCGACTGCGGCAATAAAGATGCAACGGTTTATACCAACCAGCGTGTGCTTGAGTTCGACCGCAGCGATGCGCGTTTGATGCCTTCGAAAATGACGCAGGAAAACAGCCTCATTATTCAGCCCTGTTTTATCGGCGAAAATGTGGTGCTCCGCAACGCTGTGGTTGGTCCGCATGTATCGCTCGGTGCCGGTTCGGTAGTGGAAAACAGCGTGGTGAGCAACAGCATTGTGCAACAATACAGCACACTGCGCAATGTGGTAGTCACCAATTCAATGGTGGGCAGTTATGCCACCGTAAACGGCCACACACTTGATCTGAGCGTGGGCGATTATAACGTATATCAGTAAACAGATGCGACTGCTTTCGGTACTGTTCATGCTGGCTGTGTTTGCAGCCGTAAGTTGCCATCCGGCCAAACCGGCCTCGGGCAATACTTCGCAGGTGCGTGCGCCCAAACGCAATGCGCCTAAAGACGACAGCGTGACCCTTCGTAAAACCTTAAAGCAGGCCAAAACCGAAGCGTTGTTTATTGACGGATGTACGGAAAAACTCATTGGCAATCCGCAAAAAGCCATTATGGCGTTTCGTGAAGTGCTTGAGCTTGACCCGGCAAACGCGGCTGCCAACTATGAGATGGCGGGTATTTACCGCGACAGTAAGCAGCCTGATCGTGCACTCAGGTATGCCATGCGTGCCGATTCGCTGCATCCGGAAAACGACTGGTACAAACTGCGCCACGCACAGGTACTGAGCGATCTGGGCCAGCACGAAAAAGCCATGAAGCTGATGAAGCAGCTGGCCGACCGGCATACCAACAAGGCGTTCTGGCAATACGAATATGCAGCGGCGCAGGTGCGTGCCGGCGATACGAAAGCGGCATTGAACACCTATGACCTGATCGAGAAAATAGAAGGCCGATCAGACACACTGTCGGCCCGGCGCATTGCCGCACATCGCGTGGCGGGCAACAATGCGGCTATTGTGGCTGTGCTCGAACAGCAGATTACGGCCAATCCGGGCAGCGAACAGGCTTACGTGGCGCTTGCCGGCGAATACACCCGGCAGGAAAATGCGCCGGCGGCTTTGCTTGTGTGCCAGCGTCGTACAAACGCCTTTCCTCAAAGTGCATCGGCCTGGCTTGATTTAGCTGCAGCACAACGCAGCGCCGGTAAAAACGCCGAAGCCTGGCGAAGTATGGTCAATGCCTGTCAGATTCCGGCCGAGCCTGTGCGTAAAACCGAAATGCTGCGCAGCTGGTACCTTGGCAGCGATTCGCTGGTACCCAATGCCAGCGACCTGGCCAAAGCCGATTCGCTTTGCCTGCTTATGCGCCGCCACCATGCCGACTATTACGGCACATGGAGCGCATCGGCCGCCGTGTGGAAACTGCGTGGCAAAAACGCCGAAGCCCGCGATGCCTGCCGCAAAGCCATTGCGCTCGACAAAAGCCCGTGGATGCCGTGGAAAATGCTGCTCGAACTGAACTAACTGCTTGGCGATGATGCCGCGCAGCTCAAAGACAGCCGCGAAGCCACCGAGCTTTTTCCGCAACAACCGCCCACCTGGCTGTACTATGGCCGCCAGCTCATGAAGCAGAAGCGGTACAGCGAAGCCATTGACCCGCTCGAAACCGGCGCTTCGTATGTGTTCGACAATGATGCGCAGGAGCTTGAGTTCCGCCTGCTCATTATTGAAGCCTATCGCCAAACAGGCGACGATAAAGAAGTGGTGACCATTTGCAAGCGCCTGCTCAAACGTTTTCCCGACAATGCGCCGCTGGTGTATGAGCTTTGCTGGAGCTACTCGCGCCAGCGCATTGAACTGGCCACGGCACAGGAACGCATGAGCGCACTGGTGGCGGCCAATCCGTTGAATGCAAGCTATCTTTCGCTGCTTGGTTATATCGACTTGCAACTGGCCGAACACGATAAAGCACAGGCACACCTTCAGCAGGCACTCAAACTCAATGCAAACGATGCGCTCACCAACGAGCGCATGGGCGATTTACAGCTGGCGCTTGGCAATAAAGATGAAGCCGTGAAATACTGGAAAATTGCCAAAGCAAAGGGCAGCACATCACCCAAACTCGATCAGAAAATTAACACACGTGGCGCACAGCCTGAATAACATTTAATGCACAACCCGATGCGCATTACCTCTGCCCTGCTGATACTCATTCTTGCCGCTTTCTCGTCGGGAAGCAGCGCCTGCCGTGGAAAAAAACAGGTAGTGGCGGCCGATACCACGGCCACACAAAACACAAACGGCTGCAAAATCGACTACAAACTGCCGAAAGTGCTTGCCGCCGAAATGAGCAGCCACGAAATGAAATTTGAATGGCTGAGTGCAAAACTCGACTGCGAGGCAAAAACCGACAGTTCGCGCGTGGCGTTTGATGTGAATGTGCGCATGCGCCGCGACAGTGTGATCTGGCTAAACATTACCGATCCCGCACTCGGCATTCGTGTAGCGCGCGTGCTCATTACTACCGACTCCGTGAAGTTTGTAAACTTTCTCAACAACACCTGCTTCCGCGGCGATTTCGCTTACCTCAGCCAGTTGCTGCAAACCGAGGTTGATTTTGATATGATGCAGTCGCTGCTGGTAGGAAACAGCGTAGCATTTTACAACGAAGACGAAAAACTGAAAGCACAGGCCGATAAGCAAAATTGCCATTATATACTGAGCACGGTGCGCAAACGCCGCCTGAAAAAAGTAGAAGAAGGAAGAGCACTGCCCGAAGAGCCGCTTCAAACGCTTACACTCGATCCGCAGACATTTAAAATTCTGAATGTGTTTTTTATTGATGCACAGCTTCGCACGTTCAAGGCCGACTATTCTGAGTTTACGGAAGAGGGCGGCATACTTTTCCCGCATAAAGCCACGTTCTTTGCAAAGGGCGTGCAGAAAAGCGCCGAACTGAATGCCAGCTACCGCAAAATTACACTGAACGAACCACAACAATTCCCTTTTAACCTGTCCGATGACTGCACGCCAATTCAAGTTACTCCGACTGGCAAACAGTAAGCTGCTGTTTGCCGTATTGCTGCTGCTCACGCTTGCGCTGGTGGCGGCTCCTGTGGTATATGCGCAGAAAAAAAGCAGCAAAAAGAAAACCACTGCCAAAAAGGAAACATCGAGTAAATCAACGCTCCAGCAAAAAAAACAAAAGCTGCAGTCGGATATTGATTTCACCAACAAACTTCTTTCCGAAACCCGGCAAAACAAAAAACTTTCGCTGAGCCAGCTTGCGGCACTCAATCAGAAAATTGAAGCGCGCGAAGGACTCATCAACACCATCAGTGGTGAAATTTCGGAAATCGAACAGCAAATCGGCCAGCGTCAGCAAAACATCCGTCAACTCACTAAAACCGACTCGATACTGCGCGAAGAATACAAGCAGATGATTCAGTTTGCCTGGCGCAACCGCAACGCCAACCAGCGCATGATGTTTTTGTTTACCGCCGGAAGTTTCAATCAGGCCTACAAACGCATGATTTATTTGCGGCAGTTAAACCTGCGCCGCAAAGCCAAAGCCGAAGAAATTGCCGGTAACCGCGAGGCGTTAAATGAAGAAGTTGTAACCCTGGATACTGAACGGGGTGAGAAAAAAAGTTTACTGGATAACGAAAGCAAAGAAAAAGAACAGCTTGCCGGTGAAAAGGAAGAAAAGCAAAAAACCTTCCTGAGCCTGCAGGAAAAAGAAAAACAGCTCAAAGACGATCTCGACAAAAAGAAAAAACAGGCCGCACAAACTGATGCCGCCATCCAAAACCTGATTGCTGCCGAAGCAGCACGCGCAGCCGAAAAAGCCCGCAAGGAGGCCGAGAAAAAAGCAGCTCAGAAAAAAGCAGACCCGGTAGTAAAAACCGATCCGAAAACCGGCAATACAGGCAACTCCGGTAACAGCAAACCCGCTGAAACACCAACGGCAAAAGCCGAACCCGCAAAAATTGAAATCAGCCCGGAAGAAAAAATTGTAGGCAACAGTTTCCTCAACAACAAAGGCTCACTGCCCTGGCCGGTGGCACAAGGCACCATTATCGAACACTTTGGCACACATCCGCACCCGGTACTGGCCAAAGTAATGGTAAACAACAACGGCGTTGATATTGCCACCACACGCGGTGCACAGGCCCGCTCGGTTTTTGATGGCGAGGTAACCGGCATTACCAACATTCCCGGCGCAGGCTGGCTGGTTATTGTACGCCACGGCGAATACCTTTCGGTATATGCCAACCTGAGCAGCGTATCAGTAAAAACCGGCGACAAAGTGAAAACCAAACAAGCCATTGGCAACGTAGCCGAAAACGACGAAGGCCAGCCCGTGCTGCATTTTGAAGTATGGAAAAGCGGTGTGGGAAAAATGGATCCGGAAGGCTGGATTGCGCGGAAGGGGTGATCAGTCTGCAAATATGATAATTTATTAAGTGCAACTCTTTTTATTCCTCTCTGCAAATGAGTTATATAGTAAAAAAAATTGTGGATATACATTTAACATTCGGATGTGAGTAAGTTATGTTATACATTAGTCATATAGCAATTTTTCCTACTCATTTTGCAATATCAAAAAACCAATTAAATGTTGTACAATCAGTCTCCCGAACGAGAGCAAATTAATCACTTTCGAATGTTTGTTGAGTCCTGCAAAAATGGGGAGGATAAGTACACAGATTTAGTATCAAATATATTCAAACAAGCTCGCGCACTTGCTAATGATAAAGAACATATCTATACAATAGACAGAGGTTTTTTTACTGTTATTCATTTTTTAAGTGAAAGCGGCAAAGAGTTTTTAATTAATCACAAAAACGACAACATTACAACTGCGGATTATTCACGGATTTTATCTATATTAGACAAACAATATGAAAACAATTTCTGGTAATTAATGCCGTTTAACTCTTCTCTTTCATTACATTTTGCTCAATTAAATAAGGCTTGGCAAAAGTCTAGATATAACAAATACTCCGATCGTGAAAAACAAGAGTACCACAATCGGTTGGATGAATTGTTTGTTAAAATCAAAGATGTTGACTTTACATCATTACATAATGAGACTATTTATATTTATAAAAATGCCATTGATTTTCTATTTAAGAGTATCGACTTCCTCGACAGCAGCACTCTAAATCTTATTCCCTTTGAAACTGTTGAATGTTTAAGTCATGCTCTTAATGATTGGAAAAGAAATAATGATCGATTTATCATCGCAACTAATCTTGTAAAGAATTTATCTGGCTATAGCTTTGATCCATCTCTGGTAAGGGGTGATATATATGAACTTATCAAGCATGAGTTTGGCGTTAAATTCAATGCAAAACTTATACAGATAAATGTTCCTGTTTATTTATCTAGAGATTATCTCGCAAGTGTTGTGCTATACCATGAATTAGGACATTTTATTAACGAGCATTATCAGATTTGTACATCAATATTACCAGAGGTAATTGGTTTAGATTTTAATCAATCACGCTGTCGCTCACTTTTAGAGCGTTTCTTTCACTTTACACCACAACGTTTTGAAATATTAATTGCCAATACAAATTCACGAAGCGATAGGCATGGAGTTCTTAAAGGGCTAATATACTCTTACTTAGGAGAATACTTTTGCGATTTGTTTGCAATACAATATGTAGGAGTTTCATTTCCTCAATATCTTGATTATATAGATAGCGATACAACACCTACTCTATCTCACCCAAGTAAAGAAAGAAGAATAGAGCTAATGAGAGCTTTTCTAGATCCTACTGATGCTCTCCAAGAAGCACTATTTTTCATTGAAATCTTCCAAAAAGCAATTCAAAAAATAACCGGAAAGAAGCTTCAAAAAGCGGTTACACTAATTGATAGTAATAGTTTCTATGATCTTTTACCCGCACAAATTACAAGCACTAATCAACTACACGGTGTATTTATCCAGGGATGGAAGTGTTGGGAAAAAAACTTAAAGGGATCAGACATTGATTCTGTCGCAAACATTAAAGAAAACGCGGTACTCAGATATGAAATAATAAATAATTTAATAGAAAAGTCTATTGGTAATTTTATTGTTGAACGTGACTGGAAAAATGCAAGTTTATGATTCTTAGTGAAGATAAAATTAAAGAGTTAATTGAAAAAAAGGAGCTTGTAATACAGCCTCTACTTGATATCAAGCAAATTGGTCAGATTAGTATTGATTTACGAATTGGATATGACTTTTTAGTATCTATTCAAGGTCGAGATCCATACATTAACGCATCACGAAATAAAGAAGATGAAGAAAATAGTATTGAGGGTGTATATTCTATTAACCATTTTTTTCAAGAAACCCGCAGAAGGATTGGAGAAACCATTCTCCTTTATCCACAACAAACAGTTTTATCAAGCACGTTAGAATATGTAAGGCTGCCTAATAATATTATGATGTCAATTCATACCCGAAGTTCTTATGTAAGGCTTGGGTTATCAGTAAATACAATTATACAGCCTGGTTATTGCGGCTGTATTTCATTAGAACTAACAAATAATAACAAAAATACAATAAACTTAACTGTTGGAGCTCCGATTATACAGGCTGTTTTACATGAAGTTACAGATAAGACAGAATATCTAAGAAAAGGTCGGAAGTATATTTGTCAAGTCAGACCAAAAGTTTCCATGATTCAGGAGGATAATGATCTAAGTATTTTGAAAGAAATCTGGAAAAATAGCCGACAATAAGGTTATTGCACCTAGATTATATCTAACACATTCTTCCTACCTTAAAGCATCCAAACAACAGCTCCTGCCATGAAAACACTCTGGCTTATCCGTCACGCAAAATCGTCGTGGCAACTGAATACGCTGCCCGACAATGAACGCCCGCTCAACGACCGCGGCTACCGCGATGCGCACGAAATGCCTGCACGTGTACTCACCGGCATAGCCAAACCCACGTGCATGTGGGTAAGTCCTGCCGTACGCACCTACACCACGGCGCTCATCTTCGCACGCCACCTGCGCTTCCCGTCCGAACAGTTTTCGCTTGCTCCGCAGTTGTATGAATCAGGTGTGGATGAATATCTTGATGTGCTGCGGCGCACGTCAGATACACACCAGCACGTAATGCTCTTTGGCCACAATCCGGTAATTACGCAGCTGGCCAACCGGCTTTGCAATACACATATCGAAAATGTGCCTACCTGCGGCATTGTGAGCGTTGCACACCCGCACACCAACTGGAGCGAACTTGGCAAAACACCTGCACAGCTGCTCAGCTTTGATTTCCCCAAGAAATCAAACGAAGAAATTACGCAACGCGATGCATAAGCCGGCACCGGCGCGTTAAACAATCGTTAACTGGGTGTAAGCACGGCTTTTCCGGTTATTTTTGCCACACCCTATTCCAAAGATGCTTTGCAATGCTGAGAAAAAAATTACCGTTTATCAATCGCGACATTAGCTGGCTTTCGTTCAACGAGCGTGTGCTGCAGGAAGCCGAAGATGATGCCAACCCGCTGATTGAACGGCTGAGGTTTCTGGGCATATACTCCAACAACCGCGACGAATTTTTTCGCGTGCGGGTGGCCACGCTCAAACGCATGGGCAAACTTGGCCGCAAGGCTGAATCGGTACTCGGCGCGCCGCCCGATATGCTGCTGGCGCAAATTCAGAAACGCGTGGTGGCTGCATCCCATCGCTTCGATCGTATTTACAACAAAATACTGGCCGAACTTGAAAAACACCACATCCACATCATCGACGAAAAAGAGCTTACAAAAACGCAGGGCGAATTCGTAACCGGATTTTTCCGCAACAAGGTAATGCCTTCGCTTTTCCCGATTATGCTCGACAATGCGCCACAGTTTCCCTACCTGCGCGACCGTTCCACCTACCTTGTGGTGCGCATGGTGGCCGCCGGTGTGGAATCAAAACCAAAGTACGCACTGATTGAAGTGCCCGCCGACGCCATTTCGCGCTTTGTGGTGTTGCCCCAAAGTGGCCGCGAGCAATATGTAATGCTGCTCGACGATGTGATACGCTTTTGCCTTGCAGAAGTGTTTCCGGGCTACGACCCCAAGCGCATTTCGGCCTACACCATTAAGCTAACACGCGATGCCGAACTCGACCTCGACACCGACGTGTCGAAAAGCTTCCTCGAAAAAATGTCGGGCGGCCTGAAGAAACGCAAGAAAGGTATTCCGGTGCGTTTTGTGTATGACAAGCAGATGCCGTCTGATATGCTTAAATATCTGCTGCGTCAGTTAAAAGTAATCCGCACCGACAATATCATTCCCGGTTCGCGTTATCACAACTTCAAAGACTTCATCCGCTTCCCCGATCTGGGGCACCCCGAGCTTATCTGGCCTGCGCACGAACCGCTCCGCCACCCGCGTCTGATACGCGGTGAAAGCATGTTTGATGAGATACGCAAAAAAGACCTCATCCTGCATTATCCCTACCAAACATTCGATCACGTAATCGACCTGCTCCGCGAAGCCTCCATCGATCCGAAGGTGAAGAAAATACAGATTACCCTTTACCGGGTAGCCTCAAACTCCAACGTTGTAAACGCGCTTATTAATGCGGTAAAAAACGGCAAGGAAGTGGTTGCAGTAATGGAGTTGCAGGCCCGGTTTGATGAGGAAAACAATATTTACTGGGCCAATAAACTTCAGGAAGAAGGAGCACGTGTAATTTTTGGCGTACCGGGAATTAAGGTTCACTCCAAACTCTTCCTAATTACCCGCCGCGAAGAAGGCAAAGTGGTGAATTACGGCCATATCGGCACGGGAAACATGAACGAATCGACGGCAAAAATTTACACCGATAAATCGCTCATTACCGCCGATAAGCGCATTACCGATGAGCTGGTGAAAATCTTTGAGTTTTACCACAACAACCTCAAGCCGGGTCATTACAAGCATTTGCTGGTATCGCCCTTTACCATGCGCCGCAAGCTGGAGAACCTGATACAGTTTGAAATTGAGGAAGCGAAAAAAGGCCGTAAAGCATCAATGCTGCTGAAAATGAACAACCTGGTTGATCTTGAGATGATTAACCGCTTGTACGAAGCCAGTAAGGCCGGTGTGGAAATTACGCTGATAATAAGAGGAACCTGCTCACTTATTCCGGGTGTGAAAGGCATAAGTGAAAACATTCGTGCCATAAGCATTGTGGGCCGCTTTCTGGAACATACACGGGTGTTCATTTTTCATCACGGCGGCGATGAAAAGTATTTCATATCTTCGGCCGACTGGATGACGCGCAATCTGGATCACCGCTCGGAAGTAGCGGTGCCCATTTACGACACCGACAGCCAGAAAGAGCTGAAGGAAATTCTCGAACTTCAGCTCCGCGACAATCGCAAGGCGCGGCTTATCGGCGGGTTGAAGGAAAATACTTATCTGGAAGTTCCCGCCACCGTAGAACCGCTAAATGCACAGGAGGCGATACGCGATTATCTCGGGAAAAAGCCTAAGGCTCCCAAGCCACCAGTAATTAAACGAGTTGAAATTCGCCGCAATTGATATAGGTTCCAACGCTGCACGCCTGCTCATTGGCAACGTGTATGAGCGTGCCGAGGGCCCCGTGTTTAAAAAAGCTGATCTGGTTCGCATTCCCATCCGACTGGGCGATGATGCGTTTTTGCACAAAGAAATTTCAGCAGCCAAAACAGAAAAACTGTTGCTGGCCATGAAAGCGTTCAGGCACCTCATTGATTTTTACGAAGTAACCGCCCTCAAAGCCTGCGCCACATCCGCCATGCGCGAGGCACGCAACTCGGCCGATGTGGTGAAACGCATACAACGCGAAACCGGGCTGAACATTGAAGTAATTGACGGCCGCACCGAGGCCGAAATTATTTACGCCAATCACATTGCCGAACATCTCGCCCCGGGTCACGACTACCTTTATATCGACGTGGGCGGCGGAAGCACAGAACTTACGCTGTTTTCGAAAAACCGCATTGTGGCTTCGCGCTCATTCAACATCGGCACCATTCGTTTACTCAACAACCTCGTTTCAAAAGAACAATGGAACGAGTTCCGCGACTGGGTAAAACAAACCACAGCCGATTACCATCCCCTCTCGGCCATTGGCTCTGGCGGCAACATCAACAAAATTTTTAAGATGAGCCGCAAGAAACAGAACCGCCCGCTTTCCTACGCCAAACTCAAGGAGCAGCACGAGTTTGTGGAGTCGTTCAGCCTTAAGGAACGTATTGAAGTACTCGGCCTCAACCCCGACCGCGCCGATGTAATTGTGCCGGCAGGTAAAATATTCTTAACCGTAATGAAGGCTGCCGGTATTGATGATATTTATGTACCGCAAATTGGTATGGCCGACGGACTGATTCATCTGCTGTACGAAAATCATCGTTCGCCGGGTGTGAAAAAGGCATTGGTGTTTAGTGAATGAATGTCGCTTAAGACAGACTGAATTCTGATTAAATCAAAGAGATTGGTTTAATTGAAGGTCATATTCATGTACTATCTTTGAATATGGCATTAATAAAAGATAGCAGCCCATTTTACAGTGGCCGGCCACTTCCTCATGAATTGTTTACCGGACGAGACGAGCAAATTCGCCTTATCGAACGTTCGTTAAAACAGGTGGCTGTTGGTAAACAACAAGCTGTTTTTTTAACCGGAGAGTTCGGAATAGGCAAATCTTCGTTAGCACACGCCACTCGTTATATTGCAGAGTCTAAGCATGATTTAATTGGCATTCATGTAATGCTGGGAGGAACCAAAACACTTGACGATCTTTCTGAACGAACTCTTGAATACGCACTTCGAAATGAAGCATACAAGCCAAGAAATACAGAGCGCGTCAGAGATATGTTATCAAAATATATTGGTCAACAATCTGTTTTAGGCATAAACCTAAACTTTGACCAACTTAAGGCCGATGCGCCAACCCTGTCAAGAGGGTTTTTGCCCTTTCTGAAAGAGCTGTACAAGCGTGCAAAAGGAGATGGTGTAAAAGGGGTGTATCTGATTCTTGATGAGGTGAATGGTATAACCCCAAACCCTGATTTTGCACACTTCGTGAAAACTCTTGTTGATGGAAATGCGTTAAGCGCAGACCCGCTGCCATTATTTTTATTGTTGTGTGGCGTAAGAGAAAGGAGAGATGAAATGGTTGCGCACCACAAACCTGTGGACAGGATATTCGACATTATTGATGTACAGGCTTTGAGCGAGCGTGAAACAAACGAGTTTTATATCAAAACCTTTTCGAGCGTAGGTTATACAATTAATGAAAGAGCTTTAAGTCTTCTGTTTTTTTACGCTCAGGGGTTTCCAAGAGCCATCAATCTTATTGGCGATAATATTTTTTGGAAGGCGACACAGCGACATATTGATTATGAAGTTGCCTTGTATGGCGTAATTGCTGCGGCCAATGAAATTGGTGCTAAATTTATTGACAGCCAAGTACTAAAGACTATCGAAAGTGCTGACTATAAAAGTATTTTAAGAAAAATTATTAAAAACACTGCGGTGAACGAAATGGCGATCAACAAGAAAGATATTCTGCCTCTTCTCTCGCCCGACGAGAATAATAAATTCAATAACTTCATGCAAAAGTTAAAAAAACTTGCCGTGCTTCGTTCCGGGATTGAGCAGGGTGAGTATATTTTTAACGACCGGCTCACCCGGTTATACTTAAGTATGAAGTTTTATTCCGGAAATCTATGATTCTTCTCCGCATACTCCGCGTTCTGTTTGGGATCTATGCCATTTGCATATTCCTTGCCTCGCTGTTTGTTTTTCCGCTGTTGCATGCGCTGGTATTTTTGCTTTTCAGCGAGAAGAAAGCGCCGCATATTGCACACCGCCGCATATCGCGGGTGTGGGCTTACTACCTGCATTTCTTCTTCTTTCAACCCATACGCGTAAAAAACCGCGAAGTGCTTGATCCTGAAAAAGCCTACGTGTTTATTGCCAACCACCGCTCACAATTAGATATTCCGCTTTTTGCCGTAGCCTGCAAAAACACATTCCGCTTTCTGGCGAAGGCCGAACTTACCAAAGTACCGCTGATGGGTTATGTAATTAAAAAACTTTACATCACCGTAAATCGCAAAGATGCCACCGACCGCAACCGGAGCATTGAGAAAATGAAACGTTCGATCGACGACGGCATTTCAGTATTCATTTGCCCCGAAGGCACACGCAACCGCAAGGAAGAACCCATTGTGTCTGAATTCCGCGATGGGGCTTTCCGCCTGGCCATTCTTGCGCAACAGCCGCTGGCTGTGCTTACAGTGTATAACACCGGCGACAAGCTGCATCCCAACCGCCCGTTTGAAATGTCGCCCGGAGCGATATATGCAAAATGGAGTGAGCCCATTGATACACGCGGCTTAACGGTTGAAGATATACCCGCACTGCGCGAACGCGTGCACCGGCAAATGACCGAAGACATACGCCGTTTCAGGGAAACCGGCCAATGGTAATCACGGTTATATTACAAACGCCACTCCGGCTGTGGTATGTGTATGCTCGTCGATAAGAATGAAGGCGCCGTTGTATTTATTTGCCGCATAGCTTTCGGCAAACACGGGCTGTGCAAGACGAAGCGAGATGATGCCGATTTCGTTAAGCTTTAATTCTGCAACGCCCTGCTCGGCCGCCAGCGTTTCTACACTGATGCGCGCCGAAATGGCTGATACCTTTGCCTTTACACGATTCACGCCATGCTGAAGTGTATAGGTTTTTCCCTGCACGAGCGGCGCGGAATCAAGCCAGCAAATGCGGGCTTCGAGTTCTTTTGCCGGTGCGGGAGCCTCGGTTTCTCGGGCAAGCATGCCGCCACGGCTGAGATCAATTTCGGTGGTGAGTGTAAGCACCACGCTTTGCCCGGCTGTTGCCGCGTGCACTTCCTCCATACCGGCATACACTTTATCCACCACCGAAGTTTGCTGTGACGGCAATGCCACCACACGATCGCCACGACGCAGCACTCCTGCAGCCACACGCCCTGCAAAGCCCCGAAAATCGTGATACTGTTCCGACTTGGGACGAATAACCTGCTGCACCGGAAAACGTGCAGGCAGTTGTGCCGCAATGCTGGTATAGTCAATACTTTCGAGACAGCCCAGCAGGTGCGGGCCGTTGTACCACGGCATGGCTTCTGACGGGCGCGCAATGTTTTCGCCCCAGAGCGCGGCCACGGGAATAAACGTGAGCTGCTGTTCGGCATAAGAAGCCAATGCTGTAAGCGTTGCAAAGTCGCTGCAGATTTCCTCAAACCGTTCAGCACTATATCCGGCCAGATCCATTTTGTTTACACACACCACCACATACGGAATGCGCAGCAGCTGGGTAATGTAGTAGTGGCGGCGCGTTTGTTCGGCAATGCCGTTGCGCGCATCCACAAGTATTATGGCTACCTGCGCGGTGCTTGCGCCGGTAATCATGTTGCGTGTATATTCAAAATGGCCGGGCGTATCGGCCACAATGTATTTGCGGCGCAGCGTGCTGAAATAAATATGTGCCACATCGATGGTGATGCCCTGTTCGCGTTCAGCCACAAGCCCGTCGGTAAGCAGCGAAAGATCAGGGTATTCAATGCCCCTGCGGCGGCTGGCCTGCACAATGGCATCGAGCTTATCCTGCGTAATGCTGTTTGTTTCATACAGCATGCGGCCAATGAGTGTGCTTTTTCCGTCGTCCACACTTCCTGCGGTGGCAATGCGTAATATATCCATGGTTATAAAAATGCTTTTATCATTATGCGCACGCTCCATGCCATAACCAGTATGCCCACAGCAATGAGCAGCGTACGTGCGGGAAGTTTACCCGCCAGCCGCACGGCTATGGGCGATGCCGCTGCGCCGCCCAGCAACAGGCCGGCAATTACGGGCCAGTGGCCGGTGCCGGCCAGCGCAAAAAATGTGATGGCGCTGGTGAGTGTAACAAAAAATTCGGTGAGGCTTACCGAGCCAATGGTGTAGCGCGGACTGCGGCCACCGGCCAGCAATGTGCTTGTAACCAGCGGCCCCCAGCCGCCGCCGCCAAACGAATCGAAAAAGCCGCCTGCTGCGGCAAGCCAGCCAATGCGTTTTACCTTGCGCTGCGGTTTGCTTAACTGAAATGCGCGCAGCAAAATACGAATGCCGAGAAAAAACGCATAGCCCGAAAGCAGCGGCATGAGCCAGCTGCCGGCATGCTGCCCCAGCAGCACCAGACCAACGGCACCGGCAATGGCGCCCAGCACACCCGGAAACACAAGATGGCGAAACAGTTTGCGGTTTACATTGCCAAACCGGTAATGGCTGTAACCCGAAATGCCCGAAGTAAACACTTCTGACGTGTGAATGGCCGCGCTGATGCTTACCGGATTTACACCCGCCGTGAGCAAACATGTGGCCGACACTAATCCGTAGCCCATGCCCAGCGCACCATCTATGAGTTGTGCAAAAAAACCGGTAAGCACAAAAACGCCAAACGATCCGCCAAACAATTCGGCAGTAGCGGTAAGTAAATCGCGCACGGGTGGCAGCGGCAGGTACGAAAGCATAATATGCCCGCCAAGCATGAGTCCGAATGCAATAATCAGCAGCGTAGCGATGCGTTTCCAGTTGCGCTCACTGCCCTGCACAACGTTTTGCACACGGTGCAAGGTTGCCGGCGCGGGCAATTGCTCCTCGGTTTCGGATGCAATGGAGAAAAGGAGATTGTGCTCTACACAGTCGTGCCGCAATTGCTCTACCAGATCAGTGTAGGAGGTGGCGGCAATTACAAGCTGCACATCAATAAGGTCAGTTGTGTGATAGGTTTTTTGCACCAGCGTAAGCTGGCTGTGTTGCACGGCCAGCTGTTTAAGCGCCGTACTGAAAAACGGAGCCAGCAAGGTAATCTCCGCATCGGGCGACTGTTGAAGCAGCTGTGCAGCCAGCGTGGCGCCGCGTGCGCCGTCGCTTACCAGCAACACACGCTTATTGTCGGGCAGCACCAAAACGGTGTGTCCGGCAGCAAACGAAAGGCTGTGGCTGGTGGCGTGCATGGGATCAGAAGTAGCCTTCTTTTTTGCGTTGTTCCATGGCCGCCTCGCTGCGCTTATCGTCGATGCGGGCACCGCGTTCGGAGATTTTTGCAGACAGAATTTCTTCGATGATTCGTTCCACCGTAGCAGCAGCAGAGCTTACAGCAGCTGTACACGTCATATCACCCACGGTACGGAAACGTACAGTAGCTTTGAAGGGCACTTCGTCGGGCTGCACATTTAAAAATTCGCTGTGCGGCCAGATCAGTCCGTCGCGCTCGATGACACTGCGCTGGTGAGAGAAGTATATTGAAGGAATGGCAAGGTCTTCTTTGAGAATGTATGTCCACACATCAAGCTCGGTCCAGTTGCTGATGGGGAACACACGTACGTTTTCGCCCACGTCGATAATTCCGTTGAGCATATCAAACAATTCGGGCCGTTGTTTTTTGGGTTCCCACTGCCCGAAATCGTTGCGCACGGAGAAGATGCGTTCTTTGGCGCGGGCCTTTTCCTCGTCGCGGCGTGCACCGCCGATGCAGGCGTCGAACTTAAATTCTTCGATGGCATCGAGCAGGGTAACGGTTTGCAGCACGTTGCGGCTGGCGTATTTGCCGGTTTCTTCCTTTACACGGCCTTTGTTAATGCTGTCCTGCACGTAGCGCACAATAAGTTCGGCGCCAGTTTCGCGCACAAGCCAGTCGCGAAACTCGATGGTTTCGGGGAAATTGTGGCCGGTATCAATATGAAGCAGCGGAAAGGGAATGCGTGCGGGCCAGAATGCTTTTTGTGCAAGGCGCACGAGCGTAATGGAGTCTTTACCTCCGCTGAAGAGCAGTGCAGGCCGCTCAAACTGTGCGGCTACTTCGCGCATGATGTAAATGCTTTCGTCTTCGAGCTGTGCGGGAAAAGAGGGAATGCCAGACATGAGTTGTATTGAAAAGTTGAGCGGAGTAAAGTTAGGAAGAATGCAGGCCACATTCTTTGTGCGAGTTTTCCCACCACCAGCGTCCGGCGCGGATATCTTCGCCGGGCTGTACGGCACGGGTGCAGGGTGCGCAGCCAATGCTTGGAAAGCCTTTGGCGTGCAGGGCATTGAGCGGAATGCGGTGCTGGCTTGCAAACGCTTCTGTTTGTTCGAGCGACCAGTCGAGCAGCGGATTGAATTTAAGCAGCTGATACGCTTCGTCCCACGCCACAAACTGCAGGCTGCCGCGTGCATTGCTTTGTGCGGCGCGCAGGCCGGTAATCCACACCGAGGCGCCGCGAAGTGCGCGTTGCAATGGTTCCACTTTGCGGATGTGGCAGCAAGCCTTGCGCTGCGCTACCGAATTGTAGAAGCTGTTGGGCCCGTTTTGGTTTACGAAATCCTGCACGGGCTGCGCCTGCGGAAAAAACACATGGACCGCAATTTTATAGCGGGTGCGGGTAAGTTCAAGCACATCATACGTTTCCTGAAAAAGCCGGCCTGTGTCGATAGTGAAAATTTGCACGGGTGTTTTTTCAGCCGCAATGAGGTGTGTAAGCACCTGATCTTCGAGCCCGAGCGACGAGGAAAAGCGTGCGCTGCCGGGAAACTGAGCCAACACCCGTTTCAGCCTTTCGGAAACAGAAAGAGGCTGAAGCTGTGTGTTGAGTGCGTGAAGTATTTCGGGCGAAATGGCCTGCATGTGCTTTTAATTTGCGGGGCAAAGATGCGGATTTTGATTTATTCCTACAAATCCTATTTACATAGTAGGGGTTAGTGGTTATTTTGGAAAGCAGGTGACCGGGGTTTATAGCCGCGATTGCAGTGGAAACCCGGCGGCAGGAAAATGTATAGTGGTAACGAAGCCGGGTTGGAGCGTAAAGCGCGAGCAGCAGGTATTTTGAAACACCCTCAGGTTCGCTCCAACGTTTACTTTTTCTTTTTTGATCCTGTTTTTGCGTCCGGTTTGGAAAGCGCGGCAATATCAGCAATGGTTTTACCTTCGAGCACTTTGAGTGTGGCATCGCGCACTTCGAAGAAGAGGTGGCGGAGTTCGCAGGTTCCTTCGGGATAGGGGCAGATGCGGCAGGGTTCGTAGAATTTTTTGCTGACGCAAGGCAGCAGGGCCACCGGGCCGTCGGTAGCGCGAATTACTTCAACCAGTGTAATCTGGGCGGGGTTGCGCAGCAGGTAATAGCCGCCACCTTTGCCAGCGCGGCTGCCGAGGATGGAAGCGCGGCGCAGTTCGAGCAGGATGGCTTCGAGAAATTTGCCGGGGATTTTGCGTGCTGCCGCAATTTGCTGGATGGGGACAAAGCCATCTTCGTAATGCTCGGCAAGGTAAGTGAGGGCGTGAAGCGCGTATTGGGATTTGTTGGAAAGCATGCAAAAAACAGCTATGGTTAATGCAAACTTAAACAGTTATATCTGATCTGTAACTGATTTTGGACATTCTAAATGACACAGAAAATGATTGGCTGAAACCGTTCTTGCGTTTTTCAGTGTAAATATACCAGCTAACCATTTAGAAACAACCTTGTTTGTATTTTGAAATTCAGGTGTTTAGCTTTGTTTTTAGTTGCCCAGCCTAACGGATTATGCGTCAGTTTTACTTAATTTTGATTATGCCTATGAATTATTCTTTGTTGTTTTTATTATTTGCTTTTTGCACCGGTTTCCTCACGCCCGAAGCCGCAGCACAGGCCGTTGGTCCGTTTCAGACCCGCAATCCGTTTCAGGATAATGTGTTTATAGAAAACAATGGTCAGTTTGTTTCGCGTTTTCACCCCGAAGATAAAGTACACTATGCCATCACCAACTCAGGCGAGTTGTTTCAGTTTTCGAGCCGGGGCGTGGAAGTGCTCACCTCCTCTAGCCGGTCGAAAAAAGACGAGGCGCTGAAAGGTGAAAAAACGGCAGAGCAGATTGAAGCTTCCACACGCCGCAATGTAGGGCATTACAGTTTTGTAGCGATGCGCTGGCTGGGGGCTGACACTACGGTTGTGCCGCAGGCGCAGAAGCAGAAAAAACATACGGTTACCTATTTGCAAAAAACCGAAACGGGCGGCTACACCACCCTGCGCGCTGCCGCTTTTGAAAAAATTGTGTACCGGAATATTTATCCCGGTATTGACGTGGAATACATTATCCCCGAAAGCGGTGGTGTGAAATACACGTTTGTGGTACATGCCGGCGCCGATCCATCACAAATACGCTTACAATATACCGGCGAGCAAACCGGCATGCACCTGCTGCCCAACGGAGCTTTTGAAATAAGCACACCCGACGGTTTTGTGCGTGAAGAAGCGCCCGTGTGCTACACCGCCGACGAAAATCCGGTAAACTCCGCCTTCAGTTTTGACGGCTCCACACTGCGCTTTGTATTTCCGAACGGCTACGACAACACGCAAACCCTGCTCATAGACCCATGGGTGGTTACAAACCTGACCAACCTGAGCACCTCGCAAAACGGCTACGATGTGCGCATGGACAACTTCGGAAACCTGTTTGTGTATGGCGGCGGCGACCCTACCGGGCTGGCCGTGCCGCCCTATCAGGTAGCCAAGTACGACCAGACAGGCAACCTGCTGTGGACATTTAACGGCACGGTAGCCTCGCAAAGCTGGACATCAGTGGGGCAGCTTGCCTTTGCGCCAAGCAACATACTGGTGGACCGCATAACCGGCAAAACATACATTGGTCAGGCCTACAACAACTCAGGCGCACAAATTGTACGCCTTGACCCGCAGGGCAACTACGACAACTTTATTACCGTGCAGTCAACCTTTTTTGAAGAGATCTGGGATTTTGTGTTTGACTGCAACATTAACCAGATTTATGCCCTGGGCGGTGGCACCACATCAAACATAAATTTTGGTGTGGTAAACAGTGTAACCGGTACAGTTACCTCCTCCAACATAACCGGAACCGCATCGGGCGCGGGTGAAGATGCCGTAAACGTAACTACAGACCCCGCTGGTAATGTGTACTGCATTTTTGCCTGCGGAATGACCCCGTCTGTAAACAACCATATTTTTAAAGTAAACAGCACATTTAATGGTTTTGTGTGGACAGCCCCCTCGGGCTACATGACCATGAACGAAGGAAACAACCGCCCCTTTTTGCCCAACACCACTTTCTTTTCGGGCAACGGACACAATTGTCTGGCAGCCGATAATACGTTTTTGTATTACTACGACGGTTTCAACCTGAAAGCCTTTAACTCCGCCACCGGCGCTCCGGCAGGCGTACCCGCTACGCTGCCCGGCTATACCTTACTGCACCAGGGCGGCATTGCGGTTGACAACTGCGGCAATATTTACATGGGCGGTGTGGGGCAAATACACATTTACCAGTTTAACGGCTCTGCTTTTTCGCAAACCGGAACAATTAGTCTTGGTGCAAATCTGAGTACCGCCCATGTGTACGACATACGCTACAACACGGCCAACCAGACCCTGTATGTATCGGGAGAAGATTTTGTGGGCGTGTACAGTGCCACGGCCAGTGTAAACTGTTCGAGTATTTCGGTGTTTGTAACGGCCGATTGCAGCGGAACAGCCGTGGCGGGTGTACTGACTACAGTGGCAAATCCGCAAATTACCTACACCTGGTACGACAGCAACGGCAATGTAGTGGGCACCAGCACCTCCGCCAATCTTACCGATACGATAACCGGTTTAAGCCAGAGCGGAAACTACATTGTATTTGCACAGGTAAACGGCCTCTGCGGCGGTCCGCTGGCCATAGACACATTCAGCATGAACATATTGCCGATAAATGTGGGGCCGGTGGTGCCGGTTTCGTGTTTCGGGCTGAGCGACGGAAGTGCTGCTGTTAGCGTAGTATCGGGCAATCCGCCTTATACGTATGTGTGGAATACCACGCCACCACAAAATACGCCCACCCTGTTAAACCTGGCGGCCGGCACTTACCAATGTACCATAAGCGATACACTGGGCTGCTCAAATACGGTAACCGTAACCATTACGCAGCCGCCAGCCCTTGCCGCCACAACCACAGGAGCAAGTGTGCTTTGCTCGGGCGCGGCCACTACGCTGGCGGTAACACCTGCCGGCGGAACAAGCCCCTACTCCATTTTGTGGACGCCCGGCGGACCCGGCAACAGCATTACCGTATCGCCAACTGTGAACACTGTGTATCAGTATCAGGTAACCGATTCGGCAGGATGCACATACAGCGATACGGTAAGTGTAACAGTGCTTGATGCCGGTGTGGCTGCCTTTGCCGCCACGCCGGGCGGATGCACGCCGTGGCCGGTGTCGTTTACCGATCAGAGCACGGCCTCTGGCAGCGCGGTGGTAACTACGTGGCTATGGGATTTTGGCGACGGAAACACGGCAACCGTTCAAAACCCGCAACACACCTACCTAACCGCCGGCGTGTACACGGTGTCGCTTGTAATTACGTTCAGCAACGGCTGCTCTGCATCCATTACGCAGCCCAACCTGGTAACCATCAGCGCAAGTCCGGTAGCGGCATTTACCTTCAGCGAATTATCCGGCGGACTGTTTCAGTTTACCGACCAATCGACCAATGCAGCTTCGTGGTTCTGGGACTTTGGCGACGGCGGCACCTCTACGGTGCAGAATCCCACACATACGTATGTGGTTGGTGACACCTCATACTATAACGCCACGCTTGTAGTAACCAGCCCCAACGGTTGCACCGACACGGCCGGAGCGCGCATAGAGGTGCGTGATTTCATCATCTACATTCCGAACACCTTTACCCCCAACGGCGACGGCGACAACGATGGTTTCACGGCCTACGGCATAGGTATAGCCACGTTTGACATGATGGTGTTTGACCGCTGGGGCATGCTGCTTTATCAAACCAACGATATAAACCGCATGTGGGACGGCACATTTAAGGGCAACCTTGTGCAAATGGATACTTACGTGTATAAAATACGGGTAAGAGATGTGTTTGGCCGGCAACATGAATATATCGGCCATGTGAATGTGGTGCGTTAAGCGTTTCGCCCGAATGCGCATCGGGAAGGATGCCTGTTTCAGGGTGATGGAATTTCAGGAATACAACATTCCCTCTTACATTTACGGCATGAAACACCTTGCAGTGTATGTACTTGCTATGCTGTTGCTGGCCTCCTGTGCGGAAAACGGGCAACAGAACACCACCGACAGCCTGCCGCAGAAAACCACCGGAACAGAACCGCCTGATTTCAATGCGCTGTTACGTACCTGGGCCGAGGTAATGAACGACAGTGATCTTGCCGTGCAAACTTCGCTCTACTCAGACACCATAAAATATTACGGCGCCATTTTGCCCAAAGCAATGGTGTTTGAAATGCAGTCGAGCTACATTGCCGCCCAAAAAGACTACGACCTGCGCATACTGGAAGTAGATAAAAAGGAGCTTCGTCCTGATGGCTCCTGGTACATCCATTTTACCAAGCAGGTGCGCACAGTAAAAGACACGATAAATTATCCTTCGTCGCTGGTGTTTGTGTGGAAGCAAAATGGCTGGAAAATAACCGAAGAAACCGACGACATCACCGAACTCAAAGGTGCCGCCAAAGAGCACATCCTGTCTTACAGCCCCGCTATTACCCATATTGAAGGAGTAATTGAAGCAAACAATGCCTGGAACACATCAAAGCCAGGCAGCGACCCCAAAAGCGACGGCGGCATGGTTTACTATGTGCTTTTACCGAAGTATCCGGTGGCCACCATAGCCGGCCCGCACAACAATCCGCCCGCCGAACTTGGTATTACGCGCATCCAGCTGCGCAGCCAAAGTATTGATTTAAAGAAATGGGTGAATGTGCCGGTAACTGTAAGCGGCCGTTTGCTGCATAGCAGCGCCGAAGGAGTTTATACGACCGTGCAGATGGATGTGGCGGAGGTGCGGTAGGTGTATAAGTATATATTTACTCAACGAGGCTGTTGCAAAACAATGCAACAGCCTCGTTGATTTAAACGGTGAACACTATTAGTTTACCACTTTTATCACTCCTTTAAAAAAGCGGATTACACCATAAATAATCGGTCCGTAAGTAATGAAATAGGTTCCGCCGTTTGAAGCCATGGAGTATGTGCCGATGGTGATGATTAAACCGCCGGCAATCCACAAACCGCCAATGAGCATATCGCGGCCACCGGTAGAAGCCTCGCCGGTTTCGGGGTCAGTTTCTTTAAGTGCTTTTTGCACGAGGTGTTGTGCGGTTTGGGGCGGGATGCCGTTTTCGGTGAGGATTTCGTAGATGGTTTGCGGCGAGATGCCGGAGCCTACCATAGATGTGGCGGTTTCCCACGCATCATCGAGTTGCTTTTGGGTGGGTGGATTTTGCGGCTGTGCATTTACCGGTTGCTGAGGAGGTGTAACCGGTTGCGGTGCAGCTGGTGACGGCGGCGCGGCAAAAGAAGTTGATGTTTGCTGCGGCTGAATAGCAGCCAGCGCCTGCTGCACAAACAACGCTGCATCTGGTTGCGGCACGCCGTTTTGTATGAGCTGATCGTAAACCTGCTGCGGCGGTGTGCCTGCACTGATGTGCTCGCAGGTGAATTTCCATGCGTCGGAACGCTGCTGGTCGGTGTATGCGTGTTGCATTTTTGGGGGGATTGGGGAAGAGGTTATTTTCAGCTCAAAAATAGAATTATTACCTGAAATATTTCCATGAACACAAGTTGAACTAAAGCATTTGGGATTCGGCTGTGTGATCCTGCATTATTTGCAAACGATGCCGTTTGGCGGCAGCTTCGCAACACAAACGTTTGGGCTTCCTGATACTGCGCTGCGGTCGGGATAAACTTCTCGCCCAGAAATATTAATAAAACAAAATCGCCACACTTTCGTGTGGCGATTTTCAGCTCCCCCTCCTGGGCTTCCCGATACTCCGCTTCGCTGCGATCGGGGTAAACTTCTCGCCCGGACAAAAACGAAAAAGGTTGGCAAAATGCCAACCTTTAAGCTCCCCCTCCTGGGCTTCCCGATACCCCGCTTCGCTGCGATCGGGATAAACTTCTCGCCCGGACAAAAACGAAAAAGGTTGGCAAAATGCCAACCTTTAAGCTCCCCCTCCTGGGCTCGAACCAGGGACCCCATGATTAACAGTCATGTGCTCTAACCAGCTGAGCTAAGGAGGACTGTTTGTTAATTCGGGCTGCAATATTACAACGTGGAAACAAAATATACAATACCTTTGCAAAAAAAATTACGGGCAATATGAGTTTACTCGTGGTGGGCACGGTTGCGTTTGATGCAATTGAGACCCCTTTCGGCAAGACCGATAAAATTCTGGGTGGTGCGGCTACCTATATTTCTCTGGCAGCGTCTTATTTTACTAAAGACATTGATCTCGTGTCTGTTGTGGGTGGCGATTACCCGCAGTCGGCCATTGATATGCTGAAGAATCATGGCATGCGTCTGGATGGTTTGCAAATTAAACAGGACCAGAAATCATTTTTCTGGTCGGGCCGCTACCATACCGACCTGAACAGCCGCGATACGCTGGCCACCGAGCTGAACGTACTTGCCGATTTTGACCCGATTTTGCCCGAACATACCCGCAACTGCGATTTTCTGATGCTGGGCAACCTTATGCCCAAGTTGCAAAAGCGTGTAATGGAGCAACTTACACGCCGCCCGAAGCTGATTGTGCTGGACACAATGAACTTTTGGATGGATACGGCCATTGACGACCTGATTGAGGCCATTGCACAGGTGGATGTGCTTACGATTAATGACTCGGAAGCCCGGCAGCTTTCGGGCGAGTACTCACTGGTGAAGGCCGCCCAGAAAATTCTGGCCATGGGTCCCAAGGTGCTCATCATTAAAAAAGGCGAACACGGTGCGCTGCTGTTCAATAAAGAACAGGTGTTTTTTGCACCGGCTCTTCCGCTCGAAGACGTGTTTGACCCCACCGGCGCGGGCGACAGTTTTGCGGGCGGCTTTATCGGCTACCTGGCTCAAACCAAAGACATTTCGTTCGACAATATGAAGCGTGCCATTATTTTCGGTTCGGCCATGGCTTCGTTTACGGTGGAGAAATTTGGTGTGGAACGCCTTGTGGGGCTTTCGCAGGAAGAGGTGGAAGAACGTGTGCAGGAGTTTATTGATCTGGTGCAATTCGATATATCGCTGGTGTAACCGGCACATTCGGAAACCGCGCCTTTGGTGGCGCGGTTTTCATTTTCACGCATTCTTCACGGCAGTTTTTCAATGAATAAACAGGAACGCTTTCTGCTCATTACGCTGGCATTTGTGCAGTTTACGCATGTAATGGATTTTATGATTATGATGCCGCTGAGCACGCAGTTTCAGGAGGCGTTTGGTATTTCTCCGGCCAAGTTTGGTGCGCTGGTGGCATCATACAATATCAGCGCCGGCATTGTGAGTTTGCTGGGCGCCTTGTTCATCGACCGGTTCGACCGGCGGCGGGTGATGTTGCTGGCATATGCGTGCTTAGTAACGGGCACCATTGCCTGCGGACTGGCGCAGAGCTATGGCATGCTGCTGGCGGCGCGCATTTTTACCGGCATGTTTGGCGGTGTGCTTTCGGCCACGCTGCTGAGTGTGGTGGGCGACAGTATTCCGTTTGAGCGCCGCGCCTCGGCCATGGCCATTGTGATGTCGGGCTTTGCGGCGGCGGCGGTGCTTGGTGTGCCGGTGGGCAGTCTGGTGGCCAACGCATTCAGCTGGCATGTACCGTTTTTTGCCATTGCAGCGGTGGGCATCCTTGTATTTGCCGGCATTGTGAAATTTATTCCATCCATGCGCAACCACATTGCTGCGGCCAAAGCCCACAAACCGCTGCGCAACCTGTTTGATATTTTCAACTCGGCCAACCGGATGCGCGCACTGTTGCTCATGGCCCTGCTTATGATGGGGCACTTTGCCATTATTCCCTACATTCCCACCTACGTAGAATACAACGTAGGTCTGCCACGCAGCAACGTGGCGTGGATTTACCTGAGTGGCGGCATTTGCAGCGTGGTGGCCATGCGCATTGTAGGGCGCTTTGCCGATAAACACGGGCCGTTTAAAGTGTTTGCCGTGCTTTCAGTGCTGGCTGTTATTCCGCTGGTGTTTATTACACATCTGCCGCCCACCACACTGGCGGTAGTACTTACAGCTACGTGCTTGTTTTTCGTTTTCGGCGGCACACGCACGGTGCCGTCAAGCACACTCATCACAGCCACGGCTGAACCACACCAGCGTGGTGGTTTTTTGAGCATCAATGCCGCAGTGCAGCAATTAGCCTCGGGGCTGGCGGCGTTTATTGGCGGATTGCTTGTGGTGGAACTGCCCAACCGGCAAATTGCGCATTACGACTGGGTGGGCTACGTGGCTGTGGCGGCAAGTTTGCTGGCTATTCCGGTAGCGTATGTGGTGAAGCCGGTGGGGGTGAAGAAATAATCCCTTTTTAGCGGCCGGAAAAAGAGAATTACACGTTCAAATCATCGTAATCATTTAATATTCGGAACACGCGATCCGTTTATCGGTCGCCTTTACTTGAAAAACAGGATCAACCCACTGTTGTTTTCAATCGTTGAAGCAACCGGCTCCATTTTACTTTTACCGGCTATGTTGAACGGCCTGAATTACAGGATACCGTTCATATTTTTTTCTCACAATAAAACAATCTACATTACTTTTAAGTGCTCAATATCACCATTCAACTTAAATACAATGAGGTACTTAGTTATTATTGTTGCTATTTCAGGTGCAACATTATCAGGTATTGCCCAAAATCCGGGCGGCGTTTCTACTAATCTTACAGGCTGGTACAAGGCCGACAACACAGGTACAATTACACAAGCAGCAGGAGTTGTTTCGTCATGGACATCAAGTTCTGCCGGAGGGCCTGCACTTACACAGGGTACTCCCACAAGGCGGCCGGCTTATATTTCGGGGGCCACAACGCCTGTTTCTTTTTCCTATATGCCGCGGATCCGTAATTCAACGGCTACGCAAACACATCTTTTTAACGCATCGCTGAGCAGCGATATTGTGGGTACCAACGGCGCAATATTTTATGTAGGCGATCAGGAAAACACAGGTATTACTGCTGTTACTTACCGATACAATTCAACCGCCTACCGCTACCAGTTCAAACCGAATTTCAGGATACAAACTTCTGATGCTACAAACGGATATACTTTTGATTTTGGGGCGCCCACACAATATTCCGTTACTTCTGCATCCTCGCTGGTATGTTTGGGTGGCGGTGCAAATCAACGTATAAGAATAAACTCTACGGCCAACAACACCTGCTCAAACTGCAATCAGGGGTTATACAATCCGGCTGTGAATGTGGGGTTTTATCTTGGTGCCAATCCTCCGGGCGAATTCACAAACAATGATATTGCCGAAGTGATTACCTACAACACTGCACCTTCGCTTGCAGATATTAACCGTATTGAATCTTATCTTTCTATCAAATACGGAATAACCCGTGGTGGCAATAACAGCGGTGTAAATTATGTTTCGTCGTCAAGTGCTGTTGTCTGGTCTGGTGCTGCCAATACAGGATACAATGCAGATATTGCCGGCATTGCCCGCGACGATAATTCGGGGCTGAATAAAAAGCAGAGCATTAGTGTAAACAACAACGAAGTTGCAGCTATTGGTTTAACCACAATTGCGGCAGACAACGTATCGAATGCTAACACGTTTACATCAAACAACTCGTTTTTACTTTGGGGAAATAACGGACAATCTCCGCAAACCAACTTTTCCAATCCGGCATGTTTCAGTAATTTACCTGCAGGTGTGCAGGCGCGCATTGAACGGATATGGAAAACGCAGGCCACCAATTTTTCTCAAAACGTACAGGTTGGTTTTCTAACTTCACTCATTGTTGGTTATACCCCTGTATCGAATTTGAGACTGCTGGTTGATGATGATGGCAACTTTTCAAATGCCACGGTTTACACCGGTGCTGTGGTAAGTGGTAGCCTTGTGGTATTTAATAATGTGGATCTTTATACTTCAGGACTCAGGTACTTTACCCTTGCCACGATCAATTACAACGCGTCGCCACTTCCGATCGAATTGATCAGCTTCAGTGCTGAATGCAGCCGTAACGGAATAATCTTAAACTGGCTTACGGCCACAGAAAACAATTCACTCTCGTTTGTGATTAAACGGATTGACGGGATAAACAATATTGTTCAGGAAATTGCAACAGTGCCGGCCGCCGGGATGAGTACAACCACTACAGCCTACACATTAACAGATGCAAATGTAGCTGGCAATATTGAATACTACTATGAACTCTATGAGCGTGATGCAAATGGCACCCTTACCCTGCTGGGGCGCACCTTTTGCCGTTGTGTGGAATATCGTGAATACTACAGCTCCATTCATCAGGTGCTTTCCGGACAACTTGTGCTAAGTATTACAAGCCGCGATGAAGGTGCCATGAAGATTGAAATTTACGATCACGCCGGACGACGCATACACACAGAAACTATTGTTTCGGGCAACGGAACTGAAACACATATTTTAAAAAATCAACCTCTTAGTCCGGGAAGCTATATAGTTTCCATACATTATCCCCCAGGCGATAAAACGGAGAGTCTGCGTTTTATTGTTCCGAAATAACCGGATATTCTCCTTGTTCATTCCCTTTATTAAAGGGCGATGCGGAAGATAGTTTTACTACCCCGGCTCGAACGAACTGCGGAGACTCCTCATGGTTGTCCTGCGCTGGTATTAAATACTGCGCATCGCCGTTTTCATCGGGTACGGTAATCCAGATACTTTTACCGGGATGGGATTCTGCATGGAGCTGAATAGTATCGTTTCTGTTTATCCGGCTCATAAATCTTACGGCCCTTACCTGCATAACGCTGCCGTTTTCTGTGTGCAGCCAATTCCATTCAAACGGATCAACCGGCAAGGCCTCTGCCCTGCTGCGCGAACCGGCCTCAGGCAGAAAACTCAGCAGCACCGAAACCGGATACCACGCGCCCGGCACCACTACAATGTTGGAGAGGTGCACGGAAAGAAAAAACACGAGAAATCCGCCCGAGAGAAATGCCGTTTTCACGGTATGTGTGCCTTGCTCGCTGCCGTACACGAGTGTAACACTCACATATTCGAGCGCAAACACCAGCACGAGCGCCCCGGCCAGAAAGGCAGCCAGTTGTTGGTTGCGGAAGGGCGGATCATCGGGCAATGCGGTTTGGTTGAGGGCGTTGTTGAGGAAGAACGAGTAAAGCTGAATCTGCACGAGAAAAAACACAAGTGTGAAAATGCTCAGTGCCGGCATTTCGCGCTGCAGCAGCCAGTAATCGTAAAAGCCGTGCGAGAATGCGGCAAAGAGGAAGAACAGCGGCACTAACCACCAGCGTTTGCTGAACCGGTTATGCGCCAGCACAAACCCGTAGGCCGCCGTAGCGCCTGCCACCATGTGCGCCACCGAAGCCGTAATGGCGCGGGCGTGCAACACATCGAGCCCGTAGCGCGATACGTAAAGCAGGTTTTCGAAAAACGCAAAGCCCAGGCCGGTGGCCGATGCCACAAGCAGGTAATCGACCGGACGGCGGATGAGTTTAGTGAAACGAAGGATAAGCAGAAACGGAATGAGCTTCACAAGTTCTTCGAGAAAGCCGATGCCGCCGAGGCAGTAAAGCAAATCGTGCAGGGGATTTCCGGTGAGGCGGAAGCTGAACGAATAATGCAGCACCGCATAGCCCCACCACGAGGCCATGGCCAGCACCGCACCGGCCGCAGCCGCCAGTAAAAGCGCCGGCCACGAAAGCGGCCGCGTATGCCCGAGGCGGCGAAGGAAAAACAGCCACACCCACAAAATGAGCAGTCCGCCCGCCACGCCCCACAGCGAAAGCGTAGTGCCGAAATGCCGGAAGTGCAATGTGTAAAATTGTACAAACTGCCCGCTTTCGTAATACACCCGGTAGCGCAGTTCATCGTCCACATACCGTGCCGATGCTTCGTTGCCGATGAGCTTTGCAAGTTGTGCGGTGTCGTTTTCCTCGGCATAGCATTGGGCCAGCAGTGCGGTGGCATCGGCCACGCCGCCGCGTTGTTTTATTTCTTCGAGCAGATGCGGAATGGCCGCCGAGCCATCGAGTCCGTCGAAAAGCAGCCGCCCCACGGCAAGATTGACAAACGGCATATCTGTACGCTCAATTTGCCGCAGGTGCAGCGCCGCCATGTGATGATCGGAAGGCGTGTTGAGCAGATAGTACCAGCCAAGGAAAAGGTTGCCCATATCGGCACGGTGCAGGTTGCTGTCGTTGCGGGCCCAGCCGGAGTATAGATCAAACAGCCGCACCTCTTCCAGTTCAAATGCGCGGCGGCGTTGCGGCAGTTCAGCATCATCGGCCTGCGCAAAATGGTTTTTCACCAGATCGTAATGCAGGCGCACATTGTCGGGTTCGCGGGCAATGCGGCTCCACAATGCATTTGTGATGAGCGCCGGCTGCCTTGTTTTTTCGCCGTAGGCTATTTGCGCACTGCTGCTTTCGAAATGATGCACAGGCTGCCAGAAGGTAAACAAGGCGAAGCAGGCCGCCATTACAACCAACGCATACACCAGCACCTGAAAATCGCCGAAATCATACCAGCGCCGGCCCAGCACACGGTCGCGGCGCAGCTTCACGCGCAACAGCCAGAGTGAGGTTATTCCAAGCCAGAAAAGTATGATGACGAAAAACAGCATGCGCTGGCTTGATGCCGGTTAATTAATTTCAAAGGTCACATCAACCGAATAGTTTATCTCGATTGTTTTTTGAGGCTCATACGCAGAACGAAATGAATCACTGCTTTCGTAAGACTTTAACAGCGCAGAATTGGAATACACACCCGGTATCGCATTAAGTCCGGATATCACGTTTACAGTACCCGGCTCAACCACTGTAAGTACCTTGCCCAGCTTTGCCCCCACAGCCTCAACCATGTAGGTCGATTTGTTTTGTGCATCTTTCATGGCTTCTATACGCACTTCTCTTCTAAACTCATCCATCTTACTGTGCGAAAGATTTGAGATATAGGCCGAACGGCAGTTGAGCGAATCCATCACCGCAAGCAACTGATTGGACTTTAGAAACGTATTGTATTTAATCTCGTATTTCTTTTCAATAATGGCATCTTTCTGTTTCCGCTTCAGCGCAATGAACGACGCATCAATATCATCCATTTTAATATTGGTTGCAGGCGTAGCCGTGGTTTTCACCACAAAGTTTACAAGCCCGGCTTCAAGCTCTTCAATGGTCATTTTCTTTTTGTCGCGGTAAAACTCACGCAGCACCACCGTTACATAAATTTCATCGGGCACCACAATTTTTTGTGCGCGCCCGGTAACTGAAATGGTGCGGGGAGCAGGAGCAGGTTGCGCAAAAGCCGAAATGGCAAACAGAAGTGCGAGCAGTGCTAAGGCAGACTTTTTCATTGTTAATCGGGTTAGTTGATTTGTATGCAAGATAACCACACCCGAAACAAAACACAGCCTCCATTTGTTAATATTTGCTCAGTGAAAAACTGTTTTATGCGGCTACTCGTAATTTATGACATGAAAAAATTGCTCTATTTGTTTTCGGCATTAGTGTTTCCGGGCGTATTTACCGCCTGCGGACAAAACACCACCTCTGCAACCGACAGTACACGTATTCCAAAACCTGATTCAACCACTACAAAAACCGCTATGATTCCCGGACAAACAACCGATACCGCCACCTTTGGAGCCGGATGCTTCTGGTGTGTGGAAGCTGTGTTTCAGCAAATGAACGGTGTACTCAAAGTAACCTCCGGCTACACCGGCGGCACGGTAAAAAATCCATCGTACCGCGAAGTATGCAACGGTACCACCGGCCACGCCGAAGTGTGCCAGATTGTGTATGACCCGGCCGTGGTTACGTTTGATGAACTGCTTGAGGCTTTCTGGCAAACACACGATCCCACCACACTTAACCGCCAGGGCAACGATGTAGGCACACAATACCGCTCGGCGGTGTTCTATCACAACGACGAGCAGAAACAAAAAGCCGAACAGTACAAGAAAAAGCTGAATGATGAAAATGTGTTTGGCAAACCTGTGGTGACCGAAATCACAGCCTTCTCGGTGTTTTACAAGGCCGAAGATTACCACCAGAATTACTACAACCAGAACAGCGGCGAAGGCTATTGCCAGTATGTAATTCGTCCGAAGGTGGAGAAATTCAGAAAAGTGTTTCCGCAAAAACTGAAGCCCGTTGAACAAAAATAATTTCCCCCGCCACACGGCTCAGCGCAAACGTTTCTTCCGGCTTCCGAAAAGCTTCTGGGGACGTGTTTCGCTGAGCGGTGTGGTACTTATACTTGCACTCATGCTTGGATTTTTCAGCTGTCGTACGGAGAAAGAGCTGCCGGTGGTTGCATCGGTTGATCTTACAAAGTATGCCGGAAAATGGTATGAGATTGCTTCGTTTCCGCAGAAATTTCAGCAAGGCTGTTCATGCACCACAGCCGAATACACTGTGCTTCCTAACGGCAATGTGCAGGTAAAAAACAACTGCATGAAAGACGGAAAGCTCACCGGTATTACCGGGAAAGCATTCGTATCAGGCGGCAACAACGCCAAGCTGAAAGTGCAGTTTTTCTGGCCGTTTAAAGGCGATTATTACATTATTGATCTTGCGCCCGATTATTCCTATGCGCTGGTCGGACATCCGAACCGCGATTATCTCTGGGTGCTTTCGCGCACGCCGAAAATGGAAGAGGCGGTGTATGCGCAGTTACTGAAAAAAGCCGGTGAGCTTGGCTTTGACACTTCGCGGCTGGTGAAAACGGTTCAAAGCTGTAACTAGCTGCGGCAGCAAACGGGTGCGTTAGTTTATTATTGAAGAATAATGCTGCGGGTTGCAAGCTGGTTTCCATCTCCGTCAATAAGACTGATAATGTAAAGTCCGCGCGGCCAGAGCCCGCATTGCAATTCCATTTCCTGTTGGCCGGCAGCAATCATCACAAATTCTCTTGTGGTTGAAGGGCCGAAACACATTCCTGTAATGCTGTACACTTCAATGCGTGCGGCCTGCGGGGCATTCCAGCGCAGCTGAATATGATCGGCTGCCGGATTGGGAAATACATTCAGCCGAAGCTGATTCAGCATAAGTTCAGCGGATGTGCTAAGCGGAATGGCATAAAACACCACATTGTTTGCCGAACCTGAATTGGGAATGCCAATGGAATCGCCTGCGGCGTTGATGTCGATGTCGGCCGGATTGCTGAGGCCGGTCATAACAGCTACCGGAGCCGTTGCGAAAGCCGGGTCGAAGCGCATAAGCGACTGATTGCCCCACGCGGTTACGTACCAGTTGCCGGCAAAGTCGCGGGTGATGCCGTCGATGTTGCTGAGCGAGGAGGTGTAAAGCGTGGAAGTGGTTGAATCGCTCAGGCTCATGGCCATGATGGTGGCGTTGCTGCCCCAGTTTACAAACACGCAGCGGTTGTTTGCACCGTCGTAGTAAATACCGTTGGGGCTTTTTACAAGGCCGGTTACCATTACATTGTAGGCAAGTGTGCGGCGGTTGAAACGGTAAATTTTCTTTGCCGAGAAATCAGTTACGAAGAGATTATCGCCACCATCGCTGGTAATGCCATTGAGAAAGGTGGCGCCGAGGTTTGTATTAATTACCTGTGCACCGGTGAGGCGGTTGAACCCTTTTATGCGGGCACCATCACACACAAACACGGTATCGCCGGCTACTTCAATACCATGCGGGCCGGAAGGAATGCCGGTGGCAAACGGAGCAAGCGTGCCGGATGCCGGGCTGAGAATATTCACATTCCCCGATCCGTTCTGACCCACAATCCACCGGCTGCCGGCCACATCATACTCCACACTTTCGGGCGAGTTGAATGATTGGGCCGAAGCAAACATTGCCGGCAGCAGAAGTGCAGAAACGAGCAGATTTTTCATGGCAGCAAGATAGAAATTTCCGGCTGCTCACCTATCTTGCGCAGCCAAATGGAACATATTACCGACGATATGGCCGTTTTTGAACTTCTGGAAAAAGCCGGCCAGGCCGATTTTGATCCGCTGCAACCGCACACCTGCTGGTTCAGGTTTGAGGAACGTGCCTATTTGCTGCTGTTTCAGCCACAGGAACCCGGTAAAGGCTGCTCGCTTTTTGCCATGAGCAAAGAGCCCGGACATAAAGAACTCGAAGGTGAGCTTTTGCCTCATATTATTGCCCTTCCCGAACGGCATGAGGCCGAATGCTGGCTCAAAGCCGAGGCCCTGCGCATTACCGAACTTATGATTTTAAGCCGCGACTACCGCCTCCGCTTCTTTGATGCACACTAATTGATGTTGCCGCACATTAAGAGGCTGTTTATTACTCATCCTTTGACTTTGTTATGATTTGTTTTTCTAAACGATGAGCCAATACTGGTTAACATAAAAATAATTATTGCTAAAACAGCCTGAATTAATAACCCGGATTATGGTTTTGCTGATTTACAAACTTCGCTGATAATCAGTTTTGTAAACCGGCACACAAAAAAGGTTTCATCCGAACTGAAATTATTGTGATCTTTTTGTCACAACTTTCCTTCAAACACGCGCGTACAACGGGGCATAACCGGAATCCTGTTGCTTATGATAAAATGCTACGTTGCACGTTGGACATGTATTGTGCTGTTGTTAATGCTTGGGGCGAACCATGTGTTTGCCCAGAGCGGAAATGAATTTTGGCTTGCTCCGCCCGAAGTAACAGACCTGCACAACTCGCCCGGAGGCGAACCTATTTTTCTCCAGCTATCGTCAATGGGGCAGGCCGCTGTGGTAACCATTACACAGCCTGCCAACCCCGGATTTACGCCCATCACTGTAAACGTAGCAGCCAACCGTTCGGCACGGGTAAACCTCACCTCGCGCAAAACGCTGCTCGAAACACAACCTACTGATGTAGTGCTGAACACCGGTTTGCGCATTCAGTCAACTACACCCATTACCTGCTATTATGAAATAGCCAACACCAATAACACCGACATCTGGGCGCTGAAAGGCCCCAACGGGCTTGGTCAGGAGTTTTACATTCCGTTGCACAAACACGCACCGTTTTACAACCACACTTTTGCCGCACCGCACGAAGCATACGCCTCATTTGATATTGTAGCCACACAAAACAATACAATTGTTACCATTTATTCGCCAGTGCCGGTTGACGGGCACCCGGCGCTTCAGCAGTTTTCCATTGTACTTAATCAGGGACAAACATACTCGTGCGGATATACCGGCATAGGTTACGAGCAGCCATCCACACACCCTTCGGGCGCAGTGGTGCTGGCCGATAAGCCGATAGCCGTTTCGCTCAAAGACGATTCGAACCACAACCCTTCGGGCGGATGCTACGACCTCATGGGCGATCAGCTTGTGCCGGTAAATGTGGTGGGCGAAGATTACATTGCCGTTAAGGGTTCGCTCAATAGCAATGGCGATGAAAGTGTGGTAATTGTGGCCACGGAAAACAACACACAGATTTTTCTCGACGGAGCCACAGTGCCGGTAATTACGTTGTTTGCCGGTGAGTACTACCGCGTGGACATGGACTATCTGTCGTCAAGCACCAACAACTCGGTTTACATACACGCCACCAAACCTGTTTACGCCGTACACGTAACCGGTTTTGGCTGCGAGTCGGGCATGGCGCTTTTGCCGCCGCTCAACTGCGCAGGATCGCAGCAGGTAAACTTTGTCCGTTCGTCGAGCGAATCGTTTTTTGTAACGCTGCTGGTGCGTTCGGCGGCGGTGAATAATTTCAATATTCAGGTAAGCGGAACGGCTACCATCAATCCGGCTTCATTTGTGGTGGTGCCCGGCACCGGCGGCACCTGGAGAGCCGCGCGCATACAATACAACACCACACAAATTCCGGTTGACTCCACCGTGCGTATTTCAAACAGTGCCGACGTGTTTGCGTTGGGCATTATCAACGGCGGAGCCACATCAGGTTGCCGCTATGGATACTTCTCTGAATTTGTAGCCCCCATTACAATTAATGCCGGCATCAACCAAACCATTTGCGCCAATGCCACAGCCACACTTGCGGGAACGGTAGCGGGCGGTACTACCACCGGACAATGGACCACGTCGGGCTCAGGCACGTTTACACCCAGCAATACTGCACTCAACGCCGTGTACACACCCAGCGCGGGCGATGCTTCGGTGGGCTCGGTTACACTTACACTCACTTCCACAGGCGCATGTATTCCGGTGTCGGATCAAATGCTGCTTACGATTACGCCTGCGCCCACAGCCAACGCCGGCCCCGACCAGTCGAGATGCCGCAACAATGCCGCCACCACGCTCAGCGGCGCAGTAACCGTTGCATCAGGCGGAGTGTGGACAGGTGGCTCAGGGACTTACTCGCCGAGCAACAGTTCGCTTAACCCGGTGTACACGCCCACCGCAGCCGAACTGACCGCGGGCAGTGTGCTGCTCACACTCACCACCACCGGCAACGGTATTTGCCAGCCAGTGAGTGATAATGTACTCATTACGTTTACACCAGCTCCGGTTGTAAATGCCGGTGTGGATGTAACACGCTGCGCAAACAACCCGGCAGTAACGCTGGCCGGCACCATTTCGGGCGCTACGGGTGGTGTGTGGACAGGCGGCGGCGGTAGTTTCTCGCCCAATGCCACCGCGCTCAACGCCGTGTACACCGCGAGCGCGGCTGAAATTTCGGCAGGAAGTGTTACGCTCACGCTAACCTCTACCGGTAACGGAACCTGCAACGCCGTAGCCGACCAGATGACTATTTTCTTTACCGCTGCGCCTACGGCCAATGCCGGTGTGGATTTAACACGTTGTGCAAATAACCCGGCAGCAGCTCTTGGCGGCGCGGTAACCATTGCCACAGGCGGCGTATGGAGCGGCGGTTTGGGCACATACACGCCAAACGCCTCTACACTCAACGCCACCTACACACCCACCGCAGCCGAAATTGCCGCAGGAAGTGTAACGCTTACACTCACCTCAACCGGCAACGGAACCTGCTCGGCAGTGACCGATCAGAAAGTAATTTTCTACACCCCCGCACCTACAGTGAATGCCGGCGCAGATATTACGGTGTGTGCAAACAATGCCGCTGCCACGCTGAACGGGGCGTTTACCATTGCCACAGGTGCTGCGTGGACGGGTGGCGCGGGCACATATGCGCCTAACAACACAACCATGAACGCGGTGTACACGCCTACGGCCGCCGAACGCGCCGCAGGTACAGTTACACTTACACTCACCTCAACCGGAAACGGAACCTGCAATGCCGTAACCGATCAGGTAATTATCACCATCACGCCTTCGCCGGTAGTTAATGCGGGTGCCGACGTAACGCGCTGTGCAAACAATCCGGCAGTTACGCTGGCTGGCACAGTATCAGTATCTACAGGTGGTGCCTGGACCGGAGGCAGTGGTACATTCAGTCCGAATGCGGCCACGCTGAATGCCGTGTACACGGCAAGCGCAGCTGAAATTGCCGCAGGCAGTGTAACGCTCACACTTACCTCAACCGGCAACGGAACCTGCAACGCAGTAACTGATCAGATGACGATCTTTTTCACCACGGCACCTACCGCAAATGCCGGCCCTGACCTTACCTTCTGCGCCAACAATGCGGCGGCTCCGCTTGGCGGCGCGGTAACCATTGCCAGCGGCGGAATCTGGAGCGGCGGACTGGGCACTTACACACCCAACGCATCTACACTCAATGCCACCTATACACCCTCGGCGGGCGAAATAGCCACCGGCAGCGTAACGCTTACACTCACCTCCACCGGCAACGGAAGTTGCAATGCAGTAACCGATCAGAAAGTAATTTTTTACACCCCCGCCCCCACTGCAAACGCTGGTGCAAACATTACCGTATGCGCAAATAATGCAGCAGCCACGCTCAACGGCACGTTTACGGTGGCTTCGGGCGCTGTGTGGAGTGGTGGCGCAGGTACATTCTCCCCCAACAACAACACCATGAATGCGGTGTACACACCTTCGGCAGCCGAAATTGCCGCAGGCAGTGTAACGCTTACACTCATCACCACCGGCAACGGAACCTGTTCGGCAGTGAACGATCAGGTGCTGATTACCATTTTGCCGGCGCCCGTTGTGAATGCCGGTGCAAACATAGCTTCTTGTGCAAACAACGCTGTTGTTTCTCTTAGCGGTATTGTAAACAATGCTACCGGCGGTGTGTGGAGCGGCGGCGCAGGTACGTTCTCGCCCAATGCTTCATCGCTTAACGTAAGCTATACTCCTTCAGCCGGTGAAATTTCGGCAGGAAGCGTAACGCTTACACTTACATCAACCGGAAACGGAAACTGCACGGCAGTAAGCGATCAGATTACGATTTCGTTTGCGCCGGCTCCGGTTTCTAACGCCGGAGCCGATCAGACTGTTTGCGGTAACAATGCCACGGTTTCGCTGAGCGGCTTTGTGAACTTTTGCGCTGGCGGGCAATGGAGCGGCGGACTGGGAGCATTCAGCCCTTCACCCAACGTGGTGGCACCAAACTACACACCCACTGCCGGCGAAATTGCAGCTGGTTTTGTTAATCTGGTACTCACCACCACCGGCAACGGAAACTGCAATGCCGTGCGCGACACCATGCGCATCATCTTTACACCTGCACCCACGGTTGATGCCGGCGCACCTGTAACAGCCTGCGCAAACAATCCTTCACACCTGCTCAGCGGTAGTGTTACTGTTGCCGGCGGCGTGGTGTGGAGCGGTGGCACAGGAAGTTTCTCGCCCTCAAATACCTCACTTTCTCCGGTGTACACACCTTCGGCACCTGAAATTGCTGCAGGCAGCGTAATGCTTTATGTCACCTCTACCGGCAACGGAACCTGTTTACCCGTTACCGACAGTGTGTTGTTTACCATTACCTCATCGCCATTTGTGAATGCAGGAAACAACCAAACCGTGTGTGTAAACAACCTGAATGTGGCTCTGAGCGGAAGTGTTTCGGGGCCCACAAACACAGGAGTGTGGAGCACAAACGGCAGTGGTGTGTTTGTACCTAACAATAGCGCGCTGAATGCAATTTATCAGTGCAGTTCGGCCGACTCGGCTTCAGGAAGTGTAACGCTTGTACTTACCTCAACCGGCAACGGCTCATGCGTGGCTGTGCGCGATACGATGATTATTAATATTCTCCCCGCTGGTGCTGCATCAGCAGGTGCCAATATAACGGTGTGTGGAAATAATGCCGCAGTTTCACTTAATGGTATTATCAGTGGCGGAGCTACTGCAGGAACCTGGGCCACCACCGGTACTGGTTTGTTCCTCCCCAACAACACCACACTAAACGCCAGTTATGTACCCAGCGGTTTTGATATTGCCAACGGCGGTGCCACACTCTTCCTCACGGCAAACAGCTGCAACCCTGCTGTAGATAGTTTAACACTAACCATTACACCCGCACCGGTGGTAAATGCCGGAAACACCATTACCATTTGTGCCGACAGTACTTCGATTGGTCTTAACGGAAGTGTGAGCGGCGGTACCACCACAGGTATCTGGACCACATCGGGCAGCGGCTCGTTCTCGCCAAGTGCATCAGCACTTAACGCTACTTATTTTCCCAGCGTGGCTGATGTAAACGCGCAAGTGGTGTGGCTTACACTCACATCAACCAACAATGGCTCGTGCGTGCCGGTTAGCGATTCCGTGCGCCTGAATATTTACCCGCAGGGAATATCTGCTGCCGGTCCTGATCAGATTGTGTGCAGCAACAATGCAAACATTACACTGAGCGGAAGTATTACAGGCGGCGCCACACAAGGCCAGTGGAGCAGCACCGGCGATGGCGTATTTGTGCCCAACGACACCGCGCTTAACGCCACCTATGTTCCCGGCCCCGGCGATCTGATTGCCGGCAGCCTGAGTCTGATCCTCACTGCAACCAACAGCTGCAACACTGCTATTGATTTTCTGAATGTAATTATCACACCTGCTCCTGTTGTGGATGCAGGTACTTCGCAAGCGGTTTGCGGTGCAAATACTCCGGTTACACTTGGCGGCTCGGTAAGCAATGCCACAGGTGTAAGCTGGAGCGGCGGCAATGGCACATTCTCGCCAAACAATACAACGGTAAACGCCGTGTACACGCCTACGGCCGCTGAAGTGAATCAAGGATTTGTATTCCTCACAATTACGTCAACCGGAAATGGAAACTGCAACAGTGTTTCTGATACTGTAACGCATTTCCTCTCGCCGGGTATTGTTACAAATGCGGGGCCTAACCAGTCGGTATGTGTGAGTTCGTCGTTTACACAAATGCTGGGTAGTGTATCAAACGGAACCACTACCGGCGTGTGGAGCACACTCGGATCGGGTACATTTACACCCAACGACAGTGCGCTGAATGCACTTTATTTGTACAGCCCTGCCGACACGGCGGCCGGTTCGGTAACACTTGTGCTTACCTCCACCAACAATGGCGCCTGCCCGGTGACACGTGATACAATGACTATTTCATTTGGTCCGAGCGCGTTTGCGTTTGCGGGTGTCGATCTCTCGCTTTGTGCTACCGACGGGCCTGTTCAGCTTAACGGATTTGTATCGGGCGGTGCAACCATGGGTGTGTGGACCACAACCGGATCGGGCGCATTTACGCCTAATGATTCGGTATTGAATGCCGTGTACACACCCAGCACCGGCGATTACTCCACAGGCTTTGTTACATTCGTCCTTACTACGGTTGACCATGGCTCCTGTTTGCCGGGAGTTGATACTGTAACCTATACACTTGTGCCTGCTTCGATTGCAAATGCCGGCGGCGATGTAAACATTTGCGGCGACAACCTGAGTGTACCGCTTGGCGGTAACGTGAGCGGGGCTTCGGCAACAGGCACCTGGACCACAACAGGCAGCGGAGTTTTTGTGCCGAATGCAAGTACGCTGAATGCTACCTACATTCCCAGCTCGTCAGACTCGCTGAATGGTTCGGTGCAGCTTATTCTTACTGCCACCAACACCAGTGCCTGCGGGCCCGATGCCGATACGATGGTGGTGAGCATTACCGCGCCCGCTGTTGTAAATGCAGGAGCCGACCAGACTACATGTGCGCAAGGTGCGAGTGTATCACTTGGCGGAATTGTAAGCGGCGGCACCACTACCGGACAATGGAGCAGCACGGGCTCAGGCACGTTCATGCCGACTAACACAGATTTGAATGCCGTGTACACACCTTCACCGGCAGATCTGGTGGCGGGCAACGTACAGCTTATTCTCACCTCAACCGGAAACGGTATATGCACACCGCGCCGCGATACTATGATGGTGACAATTATTCCGGTGGCTGTGGTAAGCGCCGGCCCCGACCGCGTGGTATGTGGTAACCAGACAACAGTGCTGCTGAATGGTCTTGTGACCGGCACCACCAGCACCGGGCTTTGGTCAACCACCGGCAGCGGTACATTTACGCCAAGTTCAGCTACACTCAATGCATCCTACACAATGAGTGTGGCCGACATTGCAGCAGGCAGCGTAACGCTTTATCTTACCTCTACAAACAACGGCATTTGTCCGGCTGTCACTGACTCAATGGTAATTACAGTAGAGCCCTTGCCGGTAGCCGCATTCAGCTCGCTGCCCGACGATTCGCTGCAGCTTGTATTTACTGATCAGTCAACCGGAGCCGTAGCGTGGCTTTGGGATTTTGGTTCGGGCGGCACCTCAACCGACCAGAATCCTACACACATGTATCCGGCAGCCGGACCTTATACCGTAACCCTGGTTATTACCAGCGCCGGCGGATGTACTGATACTGCTGTGTCTGTGGTAAATGCAGTAGAAGAAATTCTGCAGCCGGTTGAACTGCCCACAGGCTTTACACCCAACGGCGATGGCAAGAACGATGTGCTGCATGTACTTGGCGGGCCGTTTGAAACAGTTGACTTCCGGCTGTATAATGAATGGGGACATCAGGTATTTATCTCAACCGATCCCGATTTGGGATGGGATGGCACATTGGGCGGAAAGCCGCAGCCGGCGGGCATTTATGTGTACACCGTAATTGGTACTACCATTGACGGACGCGAAGTAAATATTTCAGGCAACGTAACCCTTATCCGATAAATACAGGAGAAACACACGATGAAAACGAACAACACAATTTCGAAAACAGTTCGCATTAGTGCAGTGGCTTTTTGTGCCTCCGTGTTTGCGGCAAATGTGTATGCACAGGACTTTCACCTGTCGCAATATGACATGGCTCCGTTGTACTACAATCCTGCACAAACAGGAATGTATTTAACCGGCAATGAACCGTTCCGTATTTTCGGCAGCTACCGCTCGCAGTGGCAAAAGTTGCAGGGTAAGCCTTACTCATCAGTGAGTGTAGCCGGCGACATGCCTTTAGACCGGTTCGGAGCCGGGCTGCTGATAATGGATCATATTGCGGGAACATCAAACTTTGGCACATTCCAGTTTCTGGCTTCGGGAGCCTATCGTATCACAGCTGATAACAGCCGCAATCATTTTCTTACGGTTGGTTTGCAGCTCGGCTTTTTCCAGAAACGATTCAACATGGGTAATCTGCTTTTCGAGAGCCAGTACACCAACGAAGGACTGGATGGTTCACTGCCCAGCGGCGAAGTATTCGACCGCCAGTCGATAACTCGCTTTGATGCCAACATGGGGGTGTTTTACAAATACATCGACAAGAACAAACGTTTTGATCCGTCGATTGGTATTTCTGTGTACCATCTGAACATGGCCAACGAATCGTTTACCGGTACCAAAAGCAAATTACCCATGCGCTTTAACGCCATTGCCGGCTGCGATATACATGCCTCCTCCGATTTTATGGTTACACCAAACATTCTGTTTATGTATCAGCGCAAGGCATTTGAGCTGAATATGGGTGTAATGACCGAGTATCGGTTCAACAATACGCCGTACCGGCTTATGGCAGGTGTAAACTACCGACATAAAGATGCCATGGTGTTTCAGATTGGTTTACGTCAGGGCAGCAGCATGTTTCGTCTGAGTTATGACATACTCACCAGCCGGCTGAAATATTTTGGCGGCACACGTGGTGCTTTTGAAATGGGCGTAATTTACACCGGCCAGGGCAAAGGCAAAGGACGTGTACGGACGGGGAATTTTTAACGGGGCAATAGAATAAAACGAGAGGCGGTCTTCTATTCAAAGGCCGCCTCTTCAATTTTGATATGCACTAATTATCTCACAAAAAATCATTCGCCAGATTAGCCAGCTCACTCCGCTCACCTTTGGTGAGTGTAATATGCGCATAAAGGCTTTGCCCTTTCAAACGATCAATCATGTAGGAAAGTCCGTTTGACTGGGTATCGAGATACGGTGTGTCAATCTGATAAATATCGCCGGTGAAGATGATTTTGGTGTTTTCACCGGCGCGGCTGATAATGGTTTTTACTTCGTGTGGTGTAAGGTTTTGTGCTTCGTCGATAATGAAAAACACATTGGAAAGGCTTCGTCCGCGAATGTAAGCCAGCGGGCACACCACCAGCTTTTCATTCTCTACCATTTCATTAATTTGTTTAAATTCTTTGTCTTTCTCGCTGTAGGTGCTTTTAATAAACTTCAGGTTGTCCCACAGCGGCTCCATGTAGGGATTGAGTTTCGATTTAATATCGCCGGGAAGGTAGCCGATATCTTTATTGCTGAGCGGCACTACCGGGCGTGCAAGATAGATCTGATGGTAGTTGCGGCGTTGTTCGAGTGCGCCGGCCAGCGAGAGCAGTGTTTTACCAGTGCCGGCCACACCCTGAATAGACACAAGCCTGATTTCAGGTCGCATGATGGCGTCGAGGGCAAAGGTTTGTTCGGCGTTGCGCGGAGTGATGTTAAAGGCAATCTGCTTTCGCACACGCTCCATAAGTCCGGTAAGCGGATTGGAATAGGCAAGCACCGATTTTTGCCCGCTGCGAAGAATGTAATAGTGATTGGCTACCGGTTTTTCTTTTTTCAGAATGGGTTCGGTGGCGGTGATTTCTTTTTCGTAAAGATCATTGATTGACGCTACGGGTATTTTATCAACCAGCGAAAGTCCGGTATAAAGCTCACTCAGGTCTTTGATTTTCCCGGTTTCATAGTCTTCGGCCTGCAGACTGAGCGATTTGGCTTTAATGCGCAGGTTTATGTCTTTGGTAACGAGAATAACCTTACGGTCGGGATGTTTTTGTGCAAGAAAGAGTGCCGCATTAAGGATACGATGATCAGCCTTGCGCTCGCCAAATTCTTTTTCAGCATCGGGCTTGGTGGACTGCCCCATTTCAATTTTAAACATGCCGTGCCCGCGGCCGTTAATGTTTACCCAGTCCTGAAGCGTATTGCGCCCCGAAATTTTGTCGATGTATCGGGTAAATTCGCGTGCTGCGTAGTTTTTGGTGTCGTTGCCTTTTTTAAAATTATCAAGTTCTTCGAGAACGGTAATGGGCACAACTACATCATGCTCGGCAAAATTCTTGATGGCGTTATGATCGTAAATGATGACAGAGGTATCGAGTACGAAGATTTTCTTTTCTGTTACCGGAGCTTTTGTACGGGTCTTAGCTGTTCTGGGCATATAAAGAGCAGAATGATGATACCCGAAACTAATAAAAGGATAATGGGTTTGGGGGATTTGTTTTTCCAAGTAATCAACAAAAACCTGTTATCTGCTGCAAATGCAAGGGAGCTACGCGCTGTGTGTTGAAAACTTGTGCCGGTTGTTATTAATCTGTCACGATTTCGCCTCCGGATCACTTCTCCCAAACACCCTATCTAAACAAGAAATAACATTTCGACCGCTTTTCACAAACGGTTTGCTTGAAATAACCATCCGCCGACACCAAACAACAATCTGTCGAAAAACGCAGCCTCGTTTTTGAACGCTTCGTATAATGGATGCCGCAAAACACAGAGTTTGCAATCCTTAACAAAAACTACGCGAAAATTAACCTGCTTGTGGAAAAACAACGACTATCTCACCTATAGGATAAGTAGTTGTTTAGTACATGCCAGAGTCGCTGCTATTTAAACCGCTTGCTCACACATCAACAAATTAACCACAACACAATGAAAAAACTCAGGACTTCCCTTGCCTTCCTGCTGTTCTCTTCGGCCCGGTTGCTTGCCCAGCAGTGGCAGGAGCCGTTGCCTTCGGGGAATTCGGCCACCTTCTATCAGGTACAGGCCAATTTTTACCAGACATGGGGGCAAATTGAACAGCAGGTAATGGCGGCCCGTGTGGCCAATGCACCTTATCAAGGTAAGTTTAGTGCACAAAACCCGCAGCCGGCTGTGGCTCCAAGTACAAAAGGCGGTTATAAAATGTTTAAACGCTGGGCCGACTACATGGAACCCCGCGTATATCCTTCGGGCGATCTTTCGCTTCCTTCCACAACCTGGCAGCGCTTTGAAAGCTATCTGAACAATAACCCTGTGGCCATGCAGCAGTATCAGATGGGCCGCATGGGCAATCCCATTGGCAACTCGCCAAATAGTATTAACGGCCCCTCGCTGCCTTCGGTACTTAACAGTACCTGGCAGTTTGTAGGACCCACAGGCGCACCAACCGGTGGTGGCGCAGGCCGTATCAACTTTGTGCGTTTCGACCCTACAAACACCAATATTATCTGGGCCGGTGCTCCGGCGGGCGGTTTGTGGAAAAGCACCAACGGCGGTGCAAGCTGGACCACCAATACCGACCAGCTTACCGTAATTGGCTGCACCGACCTCGCTATTGATTATACAAACACCAATACAATGTATCTGGCCACCGGCGATGGTGATGCCGGCGACACCTATTCAATAGGTATCCTTAAATCAACCGATGGTGGTGCCACGTGGAATACCACCGGATTAACCTGGACGGTGAATCAGGGCCGCACCATCAGCCGCCTGCTCATTCACCCCACCAACCCGCAAATTCTTCTTGCGGCAACCAGCAACGGTATTTACCGCACTACCAACGGAGGCACTTCTTGGACACAAACCCAGACGACCAACTCGTTTAAAGACATGGAGTTTAACCCGTCGGACCCGAACACGGTTTACGCCACGGGAACCCGCTTCTTTAAATCGACCGATAACGGTGTAACCTGGACACAGATTTCCAGCGGCCTGCCCACCAACACACAAACCAACCGCATGGCCATTGCAGTTACTCCTGCAAACGCAGCTTACGTATATGTGCTTGCGGGCAACGCCACAAACAGCGGCTTTCTTGGCCTTTACCGCTCTACCGACAACGGCACAACCTTCACACAACGCTCAAGCACACCCAACCTGCTCGGCTGGTCGAGCACAGGTAACGATGCCGGCGGACAAAGCTGGTACGACCTTGCCATTGCGGCCTCGCCCACACAACAGGATGTAGTAGTTGTAGGCGGTGTGAACATCTGGCGAAGCACAAACGGCGGTACCAGCTGGACGATTAACGGACACTGGACAGGTACCGGCGCGCCTTATGTACACGCTGATATTCACGACCTGATCTTCCTTCCCGGCAACGGTACCACTTACTTCTCCGGCAACGATGGCGGTGTGTTTAAAACCACCAACAGCGGCGGCGCCTGGAGCGATTTAAGCAACAACCTCTGCATTGCACAGATTTACCGTATTGGCCTCTCAGGCAGCAATGCCAGCCTGCACATTACCGGCCACCAGGACAATGGCACCAACATACGCAACGGCGCATCATACTACGAAACAATGGGCGGCGACGGTATGGACTGCTACATTGACCGTACAAACAACAACGTGATGTATGCCGAATATTATAATGGTGCGCTGGAGCGATCCACTAATGGCGGAAACTCATGGACTACTATTACCTCTGGACTTACCGGTAATGCAGCCTGGGTTACTCCCTGGTATCAGGATCCTTCTGTAGCCAACACCATTTACGTAGGCTACACCAACCTGTTCAAATCAACCAACCAGGGTACAAGCTGGACACAGCTTGCTGCGCTGCCTGCCAGCCCCGGCGGAACGATTGTGGATTTCCGTGTAGCGCCTTCAAACAACCAGACAATTTATGTAGCACGCTCAACCGGTTTATTTAAAACCACCAACGGCGGCACTTCATGGACAACCGTAACCGGCACGCTGCCTGTGGGCAGTGCAGCCATTACACGCATTGCCGTAGCGCCCAACGACCCCAACACCGTACTGGTTACCTTCTCGGGTTACTCTTCAGGCAACAAAGTATATCGCTCAACCAACGGCGGTACTTCATGGACAAATATCTCAACCGGTTTGCCCAACCTGCCTGCCAACTGTATCACCATGATGCCGGGCTCAACCAATGGCGCCTATTATGTGGGAATGGATGTGGGCGTGTATTACATCGACAACACCTTTACCAGCTGGCAGCCTTATTTTACCGGTATTGCCAACGTGCCCGTGTTTGATCTCGAAGTGTATCAGCCCACCGGTAAACTCCGCGCGGCCACTTATGGACGTGGGGTGTGGGAAGTAGATATTTACAACCCTGGCACATTGCCCCCGGTTGCTCAGTTTGTGGCAAGTGCTTCAACAGTTTGCCCGGGCAACGGCGTTAACTTTACCGACCAAACGTCATTCTCGCCCACCAGCTGGAGCTGGACATTCCCCAGCGGCACACCGGCCACATCAACCGCACAAAACCCGACGGGTGTAACATGGAGTGCGGCCGGCACCTATACAATAACACTGGTAGCCAGCAACGCAAACGGAAACTCAACCTATACCCAAACCATTACGGTACTTGGCTCGCAGAATCCGCCACTTACCGAAGGGTTTGAAAACGCCACTTTCCTGCCCGCAAACTGGAACGCCAACAACATTAACAACGATGGTGTTTTCTGGGAGCGTGCAAACGTGGGCAGAAACAGTTCGTGGAGTGCGAAATTCGACAACTTCTCAGTGGATGTTGCCGGCGCACGTGATGAAATGTGGGCACCGAAAATGAGCTTTGCCGCATTGCAAACCTGCACACTCACTTTTGATGTGGCTTATGCTCGTTACGATGCAACGTATTCTGATTCGCTCGAAGTAGTGATTTCTACCAACTGCGGTGCCTCATGGACATCAGTTTATCTGAAGGGCGGCACCACACTGGCTACAGTTCCCGATCAAACAACTGCGTTTACACCTACAAATACGCAGTGGCGTAATGAGTCGATAAACCTGAATGCATATACCGGACAGGCAAACGTAATTGTGGCCATCCGCAACCGCGGCCGTTATGGAAACAATATTTATGTGGACAACATAAATATTACCGGAACTTCCGCCCCGGCTGGCCCCTCTGCTGCATTTACAGCCAGTGCCACCACAGTTTGCGCCGGTACAGCGGTAAACTTCACCGACAACTCTACCGGATCGCCCACAAGCTGGAGCTGGACATTCCCCAGCGGTACACCGGCATCATCAACCTCACAAAGCCCAAGCGGCATTGTATGGAACGCTGCCGGCACCTACACCGTAACACTCACAGCCTCTAACGCCAACGGAAGCAACTCTGCTACGCAGGTAATTACAGTAAATGCCCGACCGACCGTTACGGCCACCGCATCAAGTGCTGCCATTTGCGTGGGCGCCAGCACCACACTTACCGGCGGAGGAGCTAACACCTACAACTGGATGCCCGGCAACCTCAGCGGTGCCAGTGTAACGGTGAATCCGACTGCAACTACTACCTACACCGTTACCGGAACAAACACAGTAACCGGCTGTACCAATACACAAACACGCACTGTTACTGTAAATGCGCTGCCCACCATTACGGCCACCGCATCGAATACGTCTATCTGCGTAGGCGCCAGCACCACACTTACCGGCAGTGGCGCAAACACCTACAACTGGATGCCCGGCAACCTCAGCGGTGCCAGTGTAACGGTGAATCCGACTGCAACTACTACCTACACCGTTACCGGAACAAACACAGTA